>NZ_JANEWI010000028.1:0-66714 GCF_028069775.1 Citrobacter sp. Igbk 17
CTTTAATATAGCAAAATAAGAAAATAAAAACGAAGTAAATGAATTAACACTCTTGATTAACACTGTGTTATTAATAATTAGTCTTAAAGGATTAAGCTCATGAACAAAAAAATGAAAACAATGGTTTTCGCTTCATTATTGATATCCACTTCTGCATTAGCCGATACCGCAAGCGATGGCACCGTCCACATCACAGGGACAATTCTGCAAAACGCCTGTACTGTCAAGACCAGCTCTATTGACGTCACGCTGAAAGACCAGTTTGCCTCCGTTTTTACCGCTGCCGGGCAAACGCAAAGTAATGAAGCCTTCACCATCGATCTGGAAAACTGCGATTCATCAATCTACGAAAATATCCAAACCCGTTTTGAAGGTACGCAGGACCCGTATGACACCAGCGTACTGGCAAACACGGGTGATGCAACCGGTGTAGGCGTGCAAATTCTGGATAGTGCCAATACTGCGCTGGCGTTGAATGATGAATCAGCATGGTCAACGAAATCTACGCTCACCAGCGGCCAGACCGAAATTTCCATGCCATTCTCTGCCCAGTTTATCTCAACCAGCGACACCGTAACGGCGGGCAGCGTTGACGCGACTGCAACCTTCTACCTGCAATACAACTAATCCATAGCGGCCAACGCGGGTTGGCCCTTTTGTTTGTTGAGGTCATGATGAATCCTTTGACGAAGGCAGTTCTTGCTGTCAGCCTTTTCGCCTGTCCTTTTGCTCATGCTGCAGGAATCAACATTGGTGCCACGCGCGTTATTTTTAACGGCGATGCAAAAGATGAGTCAATATCAATAAGCAATAATGACAACGTCCCATACTTAATTCAATCGTGGGTACAGTCAATTAGTGAAACGGGTAAAACAGGTGATGCACCTTTTATGGTAACCCCTCCACTATTTCGACTTGATGGTGGTAAAAGAAATGTTTTACGTGTTATTCGCACAGGTGGAAATATACCCGAAGACAGAGAGTCCCTTTATTGGTTAGATATCAAGTCCATTCCCGGAACTAATCCGGATGATAAAGGCAACAAACTTAAAATTGCGATTAAAGCGGAATTTAAACTGATTTACCGTCCCACGTCATTAAAGCAAACCCCCGAAAAAGTGACCAATCAGCTGCAGTGGTCAAGAAGCGGCAGCATATTAACGGTCCGCAACCCAACGCCCTACTACATGAATTTCGGCGAAATAGCGGTCGGTGGCAGCAAACTGAAAGCACCGCGCTATGCACCGCCGTTTGGTAGCGCGCAGTACACATTGCAGTCGGGGGCGAGTGGTGTCATCACCTGGTCAATTATTAATGACTTTGGGGGGACGGGACCAATACATAAACAAGAGCAGTAAAAACACGGCCAAGGATGATTTATGGGCACGAGGAATGGACAATCTGTGCAGTTTTATCTCTCACGCAGTGCTCTTATGGTTGCGCTTCACTGCGCGCTGACGCATCAGGTTTGGGCCAGGGACTACTTCGATCCGGCATTTATTGAAAACCGCGGATCGCAACAGATCACAGCGGCAGATCTCTCCATATTTTCCACTGACCAAAGCCAGCTACCGGGTACTTATTACACCGATATTTTAATCAACAAGACATCACTGGGTTCGCGAAACGTTGATTATCAACAGGTCGCTCTACCCGATGGCCGCCAGGTATTACAGGGTTGTTTACTCACAGCGGAATTAAAAAGCGCAGGAGTAAAGACTGAACTTTTTCCCGCGTTGAATACCGCCAGGGGATGCGCCGATCTTTCACTGATCCCAGGTGCCAGCCAGCAGTTTGATTTTCAGGCACAGCAACTGTTTATTAGCATCCCGCAAATGTACATTGCCAGTAGCGCCCGAGGATACGTGCCGCCGGAAAAGTGGCAGGAGGGAATCCCAGCCCTGTTGCTCAACTACAGTTTCAGCGGTTATCAGACCTTCGGAAAAAATCGCGATGTGGCGGATACCGACTCGCAATATCTGGCACTTCAGCCGGGTATTAATGTTGGACCATGGCGTTTTCGTAACTATACCAACTGGAACGCCAACACCAGCGATGGCAACACGCAGCAGAGCTGGAATACCGTATACAATTATCTTCAGAGCGACATTATTGCGCTGAAGAGTCAGCTCACCCTCGGCGACAGCAACACGCCCACGGACATCTTCGACAGCCTTGCCTTTCGCGGTATACAGCTAGCATCAGACGATCAAATGCAACCGGACAGCCTACGTGGTTACGCGCCGACAATTCGCGGCATTGCCCGTTCGAACGCGCAGGTCACCGTGCGACAAAATGGCCGGGTTGCTTACCAGACCGCCGTCCCGCCTGGCGAGTTCGAAATTAACGACATGTTCCCCACCGGCAGCAACGGCGACTACGACGTGACGGTCAAGGAAGCCGACGGCAGTGAACAACACTTTATTGTCCCCTACGCTTCACTGCCTATTCTGCAACGAACCGGGCACGCCAAATATAGCGTAACGGCAGGGAAGTACCGGGACGGCAACAACCACACCGGCGATAGCTTCACCCAGGCAACCCTGCTCTATGGCCTTCCCTGGGGGATCACACTCTATGGCGGCGGACAGGTTGCCGGAAACACATACCAATCTGCCGCACTGGGGATCGGGCAGAATATGCAGATGCTCGGCGCTATCTCGCTGGACGGAACCTGGTCACATGCCCGGTTTGATGATGGTCACAAAGAAACCGGTCAATCCTGGCGCGTCCGCTATAGCAAAGGGGTAGTCAGTACAGGGACCACGCTTTCACTTGCCGGGTATCGCTACGCCAGCGAACACTACAACTCGCTTGAAGAAGTGCTGGACCCAGACGAGAGCTTCAACGATTACTATGGCAAGCGCCACAATCGTTTTGAAAGTTCGTTAAATCAGCAGCTTGGTGGAAAACTTGGGGCCTTCACACTGAGCTGGATAAAAGAAAACTATTGGCACAGTGAACGTAAAATGGAATCGCTGGGCGCAAGCTATAACAACCGTTTTGGCGCGGTGAGTTACACCCTGGGTTACAGCTATAACCGCAATACCTATCAGTCCAGCTCAACAGATAACGATCGGTATTATCAAAACGATCAACTGTTCACGCTCTCGGTAAGCGTACCTTTCGCGCTGCTCGATTCGCGCATGTACGCTAACTATATGCTCAGCACCCGTAAGCATGACGCTACCGTTAACAGCACCAGCCTGAGCGGTACTGCCCTTCGAGACGATAACCTGAACTGGTCCATACAGCAAAGCCACAGCACTACCGGCGGCGACTCCGGCGGGTTAAGCGCCAGCTATAAAGGAACGTATGCCAACGTGAACGCCGGTTATAGCCAGTCTCCCGACTCCCGGCAAGTCAGCTACGGTATTAGCGGCGGCATGCTGGCCCACGAAAATGGGCTAACGCTGAGCCAGCCGATTACCGGAGCGGCCGTGCTCATCAAAGCGCCCGGCGCGTCTAATGTCTCGGTTGTCAACCAGACTGGCGTTACGACCGACTTCCGCGGATATACGGTGATCCCGAACGTCACGCCTTACTATCGCTACGATATCGCGCTGGACAGCAGCACTTTTGCAGACAACGTTGATATCCCAATGAATAACCAGACCGTCTACCCGACACGCAATGCCATCGTGCGTGCTGATTACGACGCGCGCAAAGGCTACCGGGCACTCATCACGCTTCTGCGCGCGAACACAAGCGCGGTGCCCTTTGGCGCGACAGTCAGCCTTACGCAACAAAACGAGAGTCTGGCCAATATTGTCGCTGATAAGGGACAGGTGTTCTTGAGCGGACTGCCAGAGGAAGGCGTGCTTGTCGTGAGATGGGGAAACCGTGCGAATGAAACCTGCCGCGCCAGCTACCACCTCGACCCGCAAAAAAATCTCAATGGCATTGTGACAAGCCAGGCTCAGTGCCAATAAAGGAATACGATGAACCTGAAAGAATTGAAGTATTGTGCACTACTGTTAGTCGCGCTTTCCGGATGCGCCAGGGCCGAAGACTTTGGCAACGGTACAGGATGGTGCGAATCGACAAGCGGCACCCGAAATTATCCGTTTGATGTCAATCAGACGATCGACAGCACAGACAACAACCAGCGGGGGACGATTATTGAATCGAATTGGTCCGGCAGCGCTACCTACAACGCCGTATGTGATTGCGATAATACTGATTATCGGGGCTATAACTACTTTACCGCCACAACCGGCGACCTGACGCAAAAAGGCACCTACAGTGAGAGCCGCTACTACGGCTATATGTATTATTACGTACTGGTCGCGGGAAAGCTGGAGATCGGCTCTGAAACCTACATTGCTGGCAAACTCGGGCAATTTGTCCCCGTGCCTTTTTCCGCCGTCAGCAACCTTGACGCAACAGGAGGTGGCTGCACTGGGGCAGATATGAGGGCGATGACAGCAGGAAACCGCGGCAAGGTCAGGATCTACATTACCCATCCGTTGGTCGGTGAGATAATCATCCCAGAAACCACCATCGTGAACCTGTATCTATCGAAATCCGCCACCGGCGGCGGCGATAACGTACCGCCAGGCGTGCCGCCGGTCGCGCGCGTCACGCTCTCTGGCACGATCACCGTTCCTCAGTCTTGCTCTATAAACGCCGGACAGATTATCGAAGTGAAGCTACCGGATATTCAGGGAAAAGATATCCGCAACCTTGGCGACAGCCCGCAGGAATCTCATGTCACAACCCGCGTCAACTTAACCTGCAGCAACGTTGCCAATGGCACCAATCTCTCGCTGTCATTAGCAGGCACTAACGATCCGCATAACAACGACTATTTGCAAACCGATAATGAGAATATTGGAATTCGTATTTCTGACAAAGAGGACAATACCATCGTGCCGAACGGCAGCACGGAATTGCCCGTCGATGATTATCAGGATGGCAGTGGCAGTTCGACATTTACCACCGCTCCGGTAAATACCACCGGCAATATTCCACGCACCGGACAGTATCAGGCAACGGCCACACTGGAAGTACAAATTCGCTAAAAAAAGGCGACTCACGTCGCCTTTTAACATTTAGCTGCGCAGCCCGCGCCCGCGCTGAATCAGATACCAGCACAGTAAATAAAATGCGGCGATAAACACCACCAGCACACCGAAGGTCGTCACCAGCGGCACATCGTGAATGCCGAGGAAGCCGTAGCGGAATCCGCTAATCATGTAGACAATCGGGTTCAGGTGCGACAGTCCCTGCCAGAATGGCGGCAGCAGCGTTAACGAATAGAAAACGCCCCCCAGATAGGTCAGCGGCGTTAACACGAAGGTCGGGATCAGACTGATATCGTCAAAGGTTTTGGCAAAAACCGCGTTCAGCAAGCCCGCCAGCGAAAACAGTACCGCCGTTAGCACCAGCGTCAGCGCCACGAAGACCCAGGAGTGCACCTGGAACGGAACAAAGAACAGAGAGATAGCTGTGACCAGAATGCCCACACACAGACCGCGAGCCACACCACCGCCGACAAAACCGGCGATGATAACGTGCGTCGGTACCGGTGCAACCAACAGTTCTTCAATGTTGCGCTGAAACTTGGCGCTAAAAAATGACGACGCCACGTTGGCGTACGAGTTGGTAATCACCGCCATCATGATAAGCCCCGGCACGATAAACTGCATGTAGCTAAAGCCGTGCATTTCACCGATCCGTGAGCCAATCAAATTACCAAAGATAATAAAATAGAGCGTCATGGTGATAACGGGCGGTACCAGGGTTTGCACCCAGATACGCATAAAGCGGTGGATCTCTTTCGCCCAGATGCTTTTCAGCGCGACCCAGTAGAGCTGCATCATGCGCGATCTCCTTGTTTTTCATGAACCAGAGAAACAAACAGCTCTTCCAGTCGGTTCGCCTTGTTCCGCATACTCAATACCTGAATACCCTGAGCGCTCAGCTGCGAGAACACGCTGTTCACCCCCTGCTCGCGCAGAACTTCAACTTCCAGCGTTGAGGTATCAACCAGACGGTATTGATAGCCTTCCAGCTTAGGTAGCGGGCTTTTCGCCGCCAGATCAAGAATAAACGTCTCAGATTTGAGCTTGGAGAGCAGATTCTTCATCGAGGTATTTTCTACCAGCTCACCATGCTGAATAATGCCGATGTTCCGGCACAGCATTTCCGCTTCTTCGAGGTAGTGGGTGGTTAGAATAATCGTCGTACCTTTATCGTTTAAATCCTTCAAAAAGCCCCACATTGAGCGGCGTAATTCAATATCAACACCGGCAGTAGGTTCATCGAGGATAAGCAACTTTGGCTCATGCATCAGCGCGCGGGCAATCATCAGGCGGCGCTTCATCCCGCCGGACAGCATACGAGCACGCTCGTTGCGTTTTTCCCACAGGTCGAGCTGTTTTAGATAAATTTCACTGCGCTTAATCGCCTCTTTATGCTCAACGCCGTAATAACCCGCCTGATTCACCACGATCTGTTGCACGGTTTCAAACGGGTTAAAGTTGAACTCCTGCGGCACCAGCCCAAGCTGGCGCTTGGCATTAACCGTATCTTTATCAAGATCGAACCCGAAGACGCTAACCCGACCGGAGGTTTTATTCACCAGCGAGCTGATAATGCCGATGGTAGTGGACTTTCCCGCGCCATTGGGACCTAGCAGCGCATAGAAATCACCCGCTTCGACTTGCAAATCGATGCCACGCAACGCCTGAACGCCACCGGGATAGGTTTTTTTAAGTTTTTGAAGTTCCAGAGCAATGGTCATGGTTTTTTACTTACCTTACGTTCTGACATTTTATATATAGTTTAAATAATGCTGGAGTTACCCTATATTAGCCCATCGAATTTATCTGGCTTCGGGTTGTACAACTCCATGAAAGACATAGATACACTTATCAGCAACAATGCACTATGGTCAAAGATGCTGGTAGAAGAGGATCCCGGGTTTTTTGAAACGCTGACACATGCACAAAATCCGCGTTTTCTATGGATTGGATGTTCCGACAGTCGCGTTCCCGCTGAACGTTTAACCGGTCTTGAACCGGGTGAACTGTTTGTTCACCGTAATGTTGCTAATCTGGTTATTCACACCGACCTGAACTGTCTCTCAGTGGTTCAGTATGCGGTGGATGTGCTGGAAGTGGAACACATTATTATTTGTGGCCACTATGGATGCGGCGGTGTCCAGGCAGCCATTGAAAATAAAGAACAGGGGCTGATTGATAACTGGTTGCTGCATATTCGCGATATCTGGTTTAAACACAGCTCACTGCTGGGCGAAATGCCGCAGGAACGTCGCATGGACACCCTGTGCGAACTGAATGTCATGGAGCAGGTCTATAACCTGGGCCATTCGACAATCATGCGTTCAGCCTGGAAACGCGGTCAGAAAGTGACGATTCACGGATGGGCTTACGGTATTCATGATGGCCTGCTGCGCGATCTGGACGTCACGGCTACCAGCCGCGAAACGCTGGAACAACGCTACCGACAGGGGTTGTCGAACCTCAGCCAGAAGCACAGCAACCATAAGTAAGGCGATACTGCCGGGTGGCAGTTACGCCTTATCAGGCCTACAAATCAGCGCTGTAGGCCTGATAAGCGAAGCGCCATCAGGCGCTCCAGCCCATTACTCGTCCAGCAACACCACTTTGCCAACATACGGCAGATGGCGATAACGTTGTGCATAGTCAATGCCGTAGCCAACAACGAACTCATCTGGAATGGAGAAACCGATAAACTCGACCGGTACATTCACTTCACGGCGAGAAGGTTTATCCAGCAACGTACAAATCGCCAGAGATTTAGGTTCACGCAGACTCAGGATTTCACGCACTTTAGACAGCGTGTTGCCGGAGTCGATGATGTCTTCAACAATCAGCACGTCTTTGCCACGAATGTCTTCATCCAGGTCTTTGAGGATTTTAACATCACGTGTGGTGGACATTCCGCTGCCGTAGCTGGAGGCGGTCATGAAATCGACTTCGTGGGAGACATGCACTTCGCGGCACAGGTCAGCCATAAACATAAATGAACCGCGTAACAGGCCTACCAGCACCATATCACTGCCGCTGTCCTTGTAACGCTCGTTAATCTGACGCCCCAATTCGGCAATACGCGCTTTGATCTCCGCTTCCGGGATCATGACTTCTACAGTATGTTTCATAAAAGAAATAACTCACTGATTTTTATCAGTTAACACATCATGCAAATCGAAAGAAAGCGCTTACCTTGATACACCGACAGAGAGGCGGTGGCTCGCACTAACCACAAAACTTGCGACAGCATACAAACAATTCAGTGGGTGAAGTATACCAGCAAAGAGACCGCATTCCTCTGATAGTTACTCAGAGAACCTGCACACGCATTTTAACGTGCACTGAATATACGAAAGCCGGGCAACGAACCCGGCTTTTAGCGTGAACAAAATCGGACTTTTTCAGGTCAGAACGTTTCCCAATGTTGATCCTGGGTAGTAGAGACAACGCGATCCTGGCGCGGAGCGTCCTGCGATGGTTTTCGTGCCCCGCTTACCGCCTTCTCACGGGTAATGCGAAATACCGCAACAGCCTGCCGCAACTGCTCGGCCTGTTGCTCCAGTGAGGCCGCCGCCGCCGCAGACTCCTCCACCAGCGCGGCGTTTTGCTGGGTAACGCTGTCCATCTGCGAAACCGCGAGGCTAACCTGTTCAATCCCCCGACTTTGTTCTTCAGAAGCAGACGCAATTTCGCCCATGATATCGGTCACACGGGTCACCGCCGCGACAATTTCAGCCATGGTTTTACCGGCATCCGAAACCTGCTGCGATCCCATGCCGACACAGTGAGTTGAATTATCAATCAGCGCTTTGATCTCTTTTGCTGCCTGGGCACTACGGCTTGCCAGAGTCCGGACTTCACCGGCTACAACCGCAAATCCGCGCCCCTGTTCTCCGGCTCTGGCCGCTTCTACTGCGGCGTTCAGCGCCAGAATGTTGGTCTGGAATGCAATACTGTCGATAACGTTCGTGATCTGCGCGATTTGCTGCGAGCTGTCCGCTATTTCACTCATCGTATGAACAACGGTATCAACAACACGCCCCCCGCGAGCGGCAGTATCAGAGGCGTTTTTCGCCAATTGGGTTGCCTGTTTCGCATTGTCCGTATTCTGCTTCACTGTCGCAGTCAACTGCTCCATGCTGGCGGCAGTTTCCTCAAGCGAGGCCGCCTGCTGCTCGGTGCGCGAAGAAAGGTCGTTATTACCCGAGGAAATTTCAGCGGCCCCGGTATGAATTGACTCCGAGCTATTACGTACGGCAGTGACTGTCGAAATCAGCGACTGTTGCATCTCTTCCAACCCCATCGCCAGTCGGCCCATTTCGTTGCGACCTTCAACATTAAGCTTATGGGTTAAATCTCCACCGGTAATGACGCGAATATGCTCCATAATCTGCGCCAGCGGCTTCAGCAGGATGTGTTGCAACCCGCTCCAGATCATGCCCAGAACGATCAGCACAACCAGAACGATGCCTCCCAGCGTCCACTGCATACGGGAAAAACTGAGCTGATTCTCCGCAGCAGCGTGCTGCAGCAGCGCATTATTCTCGTTTCGCCAGTGGTCATAGCTCGCTTCCATTTCATCCTGCGCTTTCTGGGCATCAAGATCGCCATAGGCCTGATAGTTATTCGCTCGCAGATACTCAATCGATAATTTCATCACTTCGTGCATCTGGCGATATTGCTTTTCCATTTCACTGGCGATCTGCGGATCTTGCCCTGTAACCTGTGGTAATCCCTGATACCGGGCGAAATAACCTTCAGCCTTCTTCATTGAATCACTGGCGGTATTGAGCAGCGTGTTGATCGCGGCTAAAGAGGCAGGATCGCTCTGATTTTTTAAAAAGCGGATGGCGACGCGTGTCACCGTAACACGGGTTTTAATCAACGTATTGACGCTGTCACTCAGATTTTCTTGCTGAGCGTTGAGGGTGCCTGAGTTCTGGAAATTCTGCCTGTCATTGTTTACCGCAGAATAAAACAGGCTTCCCGTAACGGCCTGCAGTAAACAGAAAATGGCGAGAACCAGCAGGATACCGGTAATAACACGAATATTTTTAATCACGTTTTTTCATCCATTGAACTCACATTGGGTACATGATGATTATCGGCCCCAAAGACGATTACTTTATGTTCAATGGCAGAATATGCAGGGGATGCGCCATACCCGGCCGACAAGAAATATCCTGTAGGCCGGGTAAGCGAAGAGACGTCGTTGTTTAAACCGTAAAACCGAGCATCATGCCGGTGTCTTCGTGCTCCAGCAGATGGCAGTGCGCCATATAGGCATGTTCTTTCGGCGCGTCGTGGTCAAACTTCACCAGCACCTCACTGACGCCACCTTCGACACGCACGGTGTCCTTCCAGCCTGCGCGATGCGTGGCCGGCGCTTTGCCATTCTCAGAGAGGATGCGGAACTGCGTGCCGTGAATATGGAACGGATGCAGCATCATGTCACCCTGACCGGAAATGACCCAGCGTTCATGCTGGCCTTTCGCCGCAGCAAACATCGGTTTATTCATATCAAAGGGCAGGCCATTAATCCGATTGGCGTTATGGAAATCAAACGACCCGCCATGTTTCATATTGCTCATATCACCCTTCATGCTGTCCATATTGCCGTGATTCATATTGCCGTGGCTCATGTTACCGTGACTCATGTTGCTGCTGTTCATATGGCCCATCATTTGCCCGTGATCCATCCCGGCCATCGCCTGATCGCCATACTTTTGCATCAGCATCTGCATGCCCATCATGTCGAGCATAGGGTCCATCGACAGTTGCAGTTTACGCACCGTCAGTCCATCCAGAGAAGGCAACGCTGGCAGGGTGGTCAGCGTATCCGGCAGCATCCCGGAAGCGGTAATAAGCAGCGGTTGAATACGCATCACCGGATGTGGTTTATCAAATGGCGCGATCGCCATCCCCATCTGGCTCACCGGCAGAGTGACCAAATCAAAGGCTTTTCCGTCGCTCACATCCACCAATACTTCAAAACGCTCACCCATCAGCATCGGCAGTTCGGTCACTTTTACCGGCTCAGCTAACAATCCACCATCACTGGCAATCACATACAGGGGACGGTTATCGCTGGCCGCGATATTAAGCGAGCGTGCGTTACAGCCATTCAGCAGACGCAGGCGCAACCAGCCGCGTGGTGCGGCATGTTGTGGGTAAATCGCCCCATTGGTTAGCAGCGTATCGCCAAACCAACCGACGGCGGCGGTCATCATATCCAACTGGTAATTAATTTGTCCGTCAGCGGAAAACTGTTTGTCCTGAATAATCACCGGCACATCGTCGATACCCCACTGCTTCGGTAGCAGTAGTTTGCGGATCTCGTCATCTTCAATCAGCACCAGTCCGGCCAGGCCCATCGCAACCTGACGTCCGGTTTTCCCGTGTTGATGTGGATGGAACCAACAGGTTGCTGCCCGTTGCGCAGGGGTAAAGGTCACTGAACGCTTCCCACCCGCCGGAATAACGCCTTGCGGCCCGCCATCGACTTCACCGGGGATTTCCAGCCCATGCCAGTGCAGCGTCGTCTCTTCGGCCAGTTGATTATGGATATCCACACTCACCGCCTGACCTTTATTCAGTTTTACCGCGGGTCCGAGCACGTTACCGTTATATCCCCAGGTGGTGGCGGTTTTCCCCGCAAACGTCGACTGCCCAGCTTTCACAATCAGCTGTATGCGATTAGAAGCATCCGCAGTTAACAGGTCAGGAATGGGTAACGCAGGACGGTCAGCCGCAAAAACGGTGCGGCTCCACAAAGGTAAAGCTGACGCGACGCCCAGCGCCACGGAGTACTTTAAAAAGTCACGACGTTGCATATTCATTTCCTTATATTCAGCAGCTTAAGCAGGCTATCTTTTAAGCATAAGCCCTCCCCTTACGGGAAGGTCAAGTGAACGGCTGATAATAAAGGTCGTCGCTTCGCTCGCAGTATGCTAACGTTTAATTTCCGTGATGCAGTGGTAGAAGCAATGAAGACGTTTTTCAGAACAGTTTTGTTCGGCAGCCTGATGGCAGTATGCGCAAATAGCTACGCGCTTAGTGAATCCGAAGCCGAAGATATGGCCGATTTAACGGCAGTTTTTGTTTTTCTGAAAAATGACTGTGGCTACCAGAATTTGCCCAACGGGCAGATACGTCGCGCACTGGTCTTTTTTGCCCAACAGAACCAGTGGGACCTCAGTAATTACGATACCTTCGATATGAAAGCACTCGGTGAAGACAGCTATCGCGATTTGAGCGGTATTGGTATTCCGGTCGCGAAAAAATGCAAAGCGCTGGCGCGCGACTCCTTAAGTCTGTTGGCTTACGTCAAATAAGACACCTTGCCCGATGGCGCTACGCTTATCGGGCCTACGAACCAGGAATGACATCGTTGTGCCAGGCCGGGTAGCACAGCGCCCCCGGCAGAGGCGAGTGCAAATTAACGCTGTTGCACAAATTCACGATACGCGGCAACCACCTGCAAGAAATCTTCAACGCCGCACAAAGATAAACTCTCTTCGTCGTAGTAATTCATTCCTTCTTCCATTTCATCGCCCGTGAACTCCAGTTGATTGGCGCGAACCATAACCTCTTCGCCATCCAGCCAGAGCGTGTATTCATGCCCTGCTCGCTGCCAGGAACGTTCACTGCCTTTTACCGCACGCGCTGCCTGTTCCACTTCATCAAGCAAGGCCATGTTCTCTTTCACTTCTTCATTAAACCAGTGCCCCACGACTTCATGGCCCATGGACATACGCACTAAAACCCGCCCGGTAACATCGCGCAGAAATTCGTAATCCATAATGTCTTCCTCTGCTCCCGGCAATGCGCCAATACCGCATTGCACCTTGCTGTAATTATCGCAGCAGCGCGGCAGAAAAAAAGTGTAGCGGGTATAAGGAATAGAAATAAAAATGCCCGGAGAAGCCAGCCTCTTCGGGCATTGATGCGTTTTTACGCTAAATGTGGTCGCGAATTAAACCGCAGTCTGGAAAATCACGCTATCTGCTTTCTCGGTGTACTGAGAGAGCTGGTCAAAGTTCAGATACCGGTAAGTATCTACGGCCGTTTTATCTACCTGCGCCACATAGGTCTGATACTCTTCCGCCGTCGGCAGTTTACCGATCAGCGCAGCAACCGCCGCCAGCTCTGCAGAAGCCAGGTAGACGTTCGCCCCCGTACCTAAACGGTTCGGGAAGTTACGGGTCGAGGTAGAAACGACTGTCGCACCGTCTGCCACACGCGCCTGGTTCCCCATGCACAGTGAACAGCCAGGAATCTCGATACGCGCCCCGCTCTTACCAAAGACGCTGTAATAGCCTTCCTCGGTGAGCTGTGCCGCATCCATACGCGTTGGTGGAGCAACCCACAGACGCGTCGGCAACTGGCCTTTATGCGCATCCAGCAGTTTACCCGCGGCACGGAAGTGACCAATGTTAGTCATGCAGGAACCGATGAACACTTCGTCGATCTTCTCGCCCTGCACGTCAGACAGCAGACGCGCGTCGTCCGGATCGTTCGGTGCACACAGGATCGGCTCTTTGATATCCGCCAGATCGATGTCGATCACTGCCGCGTATTCGGCGTCAGCATCGGCTTCCAGCAGTTGCGGATCCGCCAGCCATTTTTCCATGCCCTGTACACGACGTTCCAGCGTACGGCGATCGCCGTAGCCTTCCGCGATCATCCATTTCAGCAGAACGATGTTGGAGCTGAGGTACTCAACGATCGGCTCTTTGTTCAGCTTGATGGTACAACCGGCAGCGGAACGCTCAGCGGACGCATCGGTCAGTTCGAATGCCTGCTCAACTTTCAGATCCGGCAGACCTTCAATTTCCAGAATGCGGCCAGAGAAGATATTTTTCTTACCTTTCTTCTCAACGGTCAGCAGACCTTGTTTGATCGCGTACAGCGGGATGGCATGAACCAGGTCACGCAGGGTGATACCCGGCTGCATTTTGCCTTTGAAACGCACCAGAACAGATTCCGGCATATCCAGCGGCATCACGCCGGTCGCAGCCGCGAACGCCACCAGACCAGAACCCGCCGGGAAAGAGATACCGATTGGGAAACGAGTATGGGAGTCACCACCGGTACCTACGGTATCCGGCAGCAGCATACGGTTCAGCCAGGAGTGGATTACGCCATCACCCGGACGCAGCGACACGCCGCCACGGTTCATGATGAAGTCAGGCAGAGTATGGTGGGTGGTCACGTCAACCGGTTTCGGATACGCAGCGGTATGACAGAACGACTGCATCACCAGGTCAGAAGAGAAGCCCAGGCACGCCAGGTCTTTCAGTTCGTCGCGGGTCATTGGGCCGGTGGTATCCTGAGAGCCGACGGAAGTCATCTTCGGTTCACAGTAGGCACCCGGACGGACGCCGGTTACGCCACATGCGCGGCCAACCATTTTCTGAGCCAGAGAGAAGCCACGGCTGCTTTCCGCCACATCTTTCGCCTGACGGAATACATCACTGTGCGGCAGACCCAGCGCTTCACGCGCTTTGGTGGTCAGGCCACGGCCGATGATCAGCGGAATACGGCCACCGGCGCGCACTTCGTCAACCAGCACATCGGTTTTCAGTTCGAAGGTAGCCAGCAGTTCGTTGGTTTCGTGGTTACGCACTTCGCCCTTGAACGGGTAAACGTCAATTACGTCGCCCATGTTCAGGTTGCTTACGTCCACTTCAATCGGCAGCGCGCCCGCATCTTCCATGGTGTTGAAGAAGATCGGTGCAATTTTTCCGCCCAGACACAAACCACCGCCACGCTTGTTCGGTACATGAGGGATATCATCACCCATAAACCACAGCACGGAGTTGGTCGCAGATTTACGCGAAGAACCGGTACCGACAACGTCACCCACATAGGCCAGCGGGTAACCTTTTTTCTGTAATGCTTCGATCTGTTTGATCGGGCCAACAACACCCGGCCGATCCGGCTCGATACCTTCACGGGCGTTTTTCAGCATCGCCAGGGCGTGCAGCGGAATATCAGGGCGAGACCACGCGTCCGGGGCCGGAGACAGGTCATCGGTGTTGGTTTCACCCGTCACTTTGAAGACGGTAACGGTGATTTTTTCAGCCAGAGCAGGACGGTTCAGGAACCATTCGGCATCAGCCCAGGACTGCATCACTTGCTTAGCATATTCGTTGCCAGCTTTGGCTTTTTCTTCTACATCGTAGAAGTTATCAAACATCAGCAGCGTTGAAGAGAGCGCTTTGGCGGCAATCGGCGCCAGTTTGGCATCGTCCAGCGCATCAATCAGCGGATGAATGTTATAACCGCCCTGCATGGTACCCAGCAGTTCGATGGCTTTTTCTGGCGTGATCAGCGGAGAGGTAGTGTCACCTTTAGCGACAGCGGCGAGAAAACCGGCTTTAACGTAAGCGGCTTCATCTACACCAGGGGGAACGCGGTTAATCAACAGGTCTAACAGGAATTCTTCTTCGCCCACAGGCGGGGTCTTCAGCAGCTCGACAAGTGCAGCCATTTGGGTTGCGTCTAAGGGTTTCGGCACAATCCCCTGGGCGGCACGCTCAGCTACGTGCTTACGGTATTCTTCTAGCACGACGATATCTCCTCGCTCTCATTGTCATAATGCGGCGCTTTTGTATATGGGCGATTCTCTTCACGCTCCTGTGAGACAGCAGTTAGTAGGGTAAATGCCCGGTACCGCAAAAGGCACAATAACAGGATTTTCGTTGGGTGTTAATCTGTTTACAAAAAAGCAACATAAAAAATTGGCTGAATCGTTAAGGATGGTCTAATGCTCTTCGCAATGGCAGAAGTGGAATGATAATTTTCGCCAGCAATGTTTAGTCACATTATTTAGCTCCCTGATAATAAACTTGCGTTAACGATCCCAAGATTCGTCAAAAATTAAACTATTGTCTCTTTATACTCACGGAACACTGCACCCACTGGCGGCAGGCATAATGACTATGACGATTCTTACTGAGTCGGGAGAGATAAAATGACGTTGCCCTTTAAGCCCCATATCATTGCTCTGGCGTGCAGTGCAGGGTTATTTGTCGGTGCGGGCGTGCTGTTTGTAAACAGCCGCACACCAGAAGCCCCCTCGCAGCCTGCCCCGGCAGTAGCGCCTCAACCGCCCGTTGCCGCGGCTCCCGCAGTCGCCCCGGTGGCGCCAACAACGTATACCACTGCTCAACTTGATCAGTGGGTCGCCCCTGTTGCGCTCTACCCTGACCCGTTACTTTCTCAGGTGTTGATGGCCTCAACGTATCCATCGAACGTGGTACAGGCGGTTCAGTGGTCTCGTGATAACCCGACACTGCAAGGTGATGCCGCCATTCAGGCAGTGTCCGGCCAGTCATGGGACCCCAGCGTGAAGTCGCTGGTGGCATTTCCGCAACTGATGGCTCTGATGGGCGAAAACCCTGACTGGGTACAAAACCTGGGGAATGCGTTTCTGGCACAGCCACAGGACGTGATGGATGCCGTACAACGCCTGCGTTTGCTGGCTCAGCAAACAGGTTCGCTAAAATCCACACCACAGCAAACGGTCACGAACACCCAGAAAACAACCGTGGTTCAGACGCCATCATCATCAACGACGAAAGTGACCAGTAGCGCCCCCACCTCGACGGTTATCAAAATTGAGCCGACCGATCCACAGGTGGTATATGTGCCGAACTACAATCCAACCGTTGTTTACGGCAGCTGGCCTAATACCGCCTACCCGCCCGTCTATCTGCCGCCCCCTCCGGGAGAGCAGTTTGCCGATAGCTTCGTCAAAGGTTTCGGCTATAGCCTGGGCGTTGCGACGACCTATGCGCTGTTCAGTAACATCGACTGGGATGACGACGACCATCACCATGATGATGACTACCATGACCATGACGGCCCTCACGGCGGTAATGGCTACCAGCACAACGGAGATAACATCAATATTGATGTTAACAATTTCAACCATATCTCCGGACAAAACCTGAAAGGGCAAAACATTGCCTGGCAGCACAACCCTGCGTACCGTAACGGCGTGCCTTACCAGAACGACGCGGTCGCACAACGTTTTCATCAGACCAACGTTAGCGGGGGTTTAAGCGCCACTCAACATACACCGACCACCGCTGCCACACGAGACAGCCAGCGTCAGGCCGCAATGACGCAGTTCCAACAGCGTAGCCAGACCTCTCCGGCAAACTTGTCGGGTCAGACATCGCGGGATGCTCAACGTAAAGCCGCCTCTTCACAGCTAAATCAAATTGCCCAGCGCAATAACTATCGTGGCTATGACGAAACACAAAACAACAGCCGTCGTGAAGCAGCACAGAAGACGCTGAATAAATCCACTACGCAACAGCAGCACCGCTCTGAACTGAAGTCAAAAGCTCAGCAACATCCGGTTTCACAGCAGCAAAGGGAAACCGCTCGCCAACGCGTTGAATCATCCAACTCGCAACAACGTCTGGCCTCCCGTCAGAATACACATTCAAACGTCTTCAGCGGGAATGACAGTCGCTCACCGTCGTGGCAGTCCCAGCAACTGCGTGGACAGGAAAGCCGTCGCGCGAGCAACCTCAACAGCGGGCAGCGCGCTGCGGCACGCGAGAATTTTTCTGAGCACCACGAATTTCGCCGTCGTTAACCGGAGCCGATGATGAAAAAAATTATGTTAAGCGCCCTGTTGCTCTCCTTGCCGCTGGTGAGCTATGCGCAACAGGCGTTCACCTCCCCCGAAGAAGCGGCCAGTGCATTTGCCGCTGCGGTGGCGCAGCAAAATGAAAAGCAGCTCACGGCGCTACTGGGTGAAAACTGGCGACATTTTTTACCACCAGAAGGGGCCGATCCGGAAGCGGTGGCACGCTTTAATCGCGACTGGAAGGTGAGCCATCACATTGTGCTGCAGGACAACATGGCGCATCTCAACGTAGGGCAAGATGACTGGCAGTTACCCATACCGATGGTGAAAACCAGCAAAGGTTGGGCGTTCGATATGACCGAAGCCCAGGAGGAGATCCTCACTCGAACGATCGGTCGCAACGAGCTTTCAGCCATCGAAGCACTGCACGCCTACGTTGACGCGCAGCAAAGCTATTACGCGCTGAACAAGTCGTATGCGCAAAAAATTGTCAGTAGCGAAGGTAAAAAAGACGGGCTTTACTGGCCCGTCGCACCAGGCGAAGCGCCAAGCCCTCTGGGACCCGCCTTCAGCCCACAAGAACCCGGTACGGGCTATCACGGTTATCGTTTCCGCATACTGCCGGACAAAGCCAGTGGTTTTGCCATGATTGCGTGGCCGATTAGCTACGGGCACACCGGGGTGATGAGCTTTATGATTAGCGGCGATGACAATGTTTATCAGGCCAACCTTGGCGAAGCATCGCAACAGAAAGCGCAGGCAATGACTGAGTACAGCCCTGAAAAAACCTGGCAGCCTGTAGCACCGTAAAGCGAGGTTAAGCCGTAGGCCGGGTTAGCGCTAGCGCCACCCGGCATGTTGCCTGAAATAACGGGTAGCTTTAGGCAAAAAAAAACGCCTCCAAAGAGGCGTTTTCACAAAAGCGGGAAGATTACTTTTTCTTCGCTTTCGGGTTTGGCAGGTCAGTGATGCTACCTTCGAACACTTCTGCCGCCAGGCCCACGGACTCATGCAGAGTCGGGTGCGCGTGGATGGTCAGTGCGATATCTTCAGCGTCGCAACCCATTTCGATCGCCAGACCGATTTCGCCCAGCAGCTCGCCGCCGTTGGTACCGACAATTGCACCACCGATCACACGGTGAGATTCTTTGTCGAAAATCAGTTTGGTCATACCGTCCGCGCAGTCGGAAGCGATAGCACGGCCAGAAGCAGCCCACGGGAAGGTGGCGGTTTCGTAGCTGATGCCTTTTTCTTTCGCTTCTTTCTCAGTCAGGCCAACCCATGCAACTTCTGGTTCAGTGTACGCAATGGATGGGATAACTTTCGGGTCGAAGTAGTGTTTCTTCCCGGCGATAACTTCAGCGGCAACGTGACCTTCGTGAACACCTTTGTGCGCCAGCATCGGCTGACCGACGATATCGCCGATAGCAAAGATATGCGGCACGTTGGTACGCAGCTGTTTGTCAACGCGGATGAAACCACGGTCATCAACTTCAACGCCAGCTTTGCCCGCATCGAGGTTTTTACCGTTCGGTACACGACCGATAGCAACCAGTACGGCATCATAACGCTGTGCTTCAGCAGGCGCTTTTTTGCCTTCCATGGAAACGTAAATACCGTCTTCTTTCGCTTCAACGGCAGTCACTTTGGTTTCCAGCATCAGGTTGAATTTCTTGCTGATGCGTTTGGTGAAGACTTTCACCACGTCTTTATCGGCAGCCGGGATAACCTGGTCAAACATTTCAACCACGTCAATCTCTGAACCCAGCGCATGGTACACGGTCCCCATTTCCAGACCGATGATACCGCCGCCCATTACCAGCAGGCGCTTAGGAACAGTTTTCAGTTCCAGTGCATCGGTGGAATCCCACACGCGCGGATCTTCATGCGGAATGAATGGCAGTTCGATCGGACGGGAACCCGCCGCGATGATCGCGTTGTCGAAGTTGATCACGGTTTTGCCGTTTTCGCCTTCAACTTCCAGGGTGTTAGCCCCGGTAAATTTACCCAGACCGTTAACCACTTTCACTTTACGGCCTTTGGCCATACCAGCCAGACCGCCGGTCAGTTGAGTGATAACTTTTTCTTTCCAGGTACGAATCTTGTCGATATCGGTTTTCGGCTCGCCAAAAACGATACCGTGTTCAGCCAGTGCTTTGGCTTCTTCGATAACTTTTGCTACGTGCAGCAGCGCTTTAGAAGGGATACAGCCGACATTCAGACAAACACCACCGAGGGTGCTGTAACGTTCTACGATGACGGTCTCCAGACCTAAATCTGCGCAACGGAAGGCAGCAGAGTAACCTGCAGGGCCTGCCCCAAGTACCACGACCTGAGTTTTGATTTCAGTGCTCATCATGACCTCTTAATTTATACCCGTCGTCCACCGGGTCGTTCTATCCGCCCGTATTTTACAAAATTGTTAACAATTTTGAAACAACAAACGGCAACCGATTTGTCTTTCGCACAATAACCTCACTGACTTCATGAGATTACCAGAAAAAAGCCGGCCGTCGGGCCGGCTTTTTCGCTTACATCACCAGGCGGCGAATGTCAGACAGCATGTTGTTGATGATGGTGATAAAGCGCGCACCATCTGCACCGTCGATTACACGGTGGTCGAAGGAGAGCGAAATCGGCATCATCAGACGCGGCATAAACTCTTTACCGTTCCACACTGGCTCCATAGAGGACTTGGAGACACCGAGGATAGCCACTTCCGGCGCGTTCACAATCGGTGCGAAGTGGGTAGTACCCAGGCCACCGATGCTGGAGATGGTGAAACAACCGCCCTGCATTTCGCCAGCGGTCAGCTTGCCATCACGTGCTTTCTTGGAGATCACGGTCAGTTCACGAGACAGCTCGGTAATGCTCTTCTTGTTCACGTCTTTGAAGACCGGAACAACCAGACCATTCGGGGTATCTACCGCAACACCGATGTTGATGTATTTCTTCAGGGTCAGACGCTGACCGTCTTCAGACAGAGAGCTGTTGAAGCGCGGCATCTGTTCCAGAGCGGCAGCAACGGCTTTCATGATGAAGACCACTGGGGTGAATTTCACGTCCAGTTTACGTTTCTCCGCTTCGGCGTTCTGTTGTTTACGGAACGCTTCCAGATCGGTGATATCGGTCTTATCGAAGTGGGTAACGTGCGGGATCATCACCCAGTTACGGCTCAGGTTAGCACCAGAGATTTTCTGGATACGGCCCAGTTCCACTTCTTCGATTTCACCAAACTTGCTGAAATCAACTTTTGGCCAAGGCAGCATGCCCGGGATACCGCCGCCAGCAGCGGCTGCCGGAGCAGCTTCAGCACGTTTAACCGCGTCTTTCACGTATGCCTGAACGTCTTCACGCAGGATACGACCTTTACGACCTGAACCTTTCACTTTCGCCAGATTCACGCCAAATTCGCGCGCCAGGCGACGGATCAGCGGAGTTGCGTGGACGTAAGCGTCGTTTTCAGCGAAGTCAGATTTGCTTTCCGCTTTTGCAGCCGGAGCTGGAGCTGCTTGTGCAGGTGCAGCGGCCGGAGCCGGTGCCGCAGCTTGTGCCGGTGCAGCAGCAGGTGCTGCGCCTTCAACTTCGAATACCATAATCAGAGAACCGGTTTTCACTTTGTCGCCGGTGCTGATTTTGATTTCTTTTACGGTACCCGCGAACGGTGCCGGCACTTCCATAGACGCTTTGTCGCCTTCTACGGTGATCAGTGACTGCTCAGCGGCAATTTTATCGCCCACTTTGACCATCACTTCGGTCACTTCAACTTCGTCACCGCCGATATCCGGTACGTTAACTTCTTTAGAACCCGTTGCCGCCGGAGCTGCCGCTGCAGCAGGAGCCGCAGCCTGAGCCGGTGCAGCAGCAGGCGCTGCGCCTGCGACTTCAAAGACCATAATCAGGGAGCCGGTAGACACTTTGTCGCCGGTGTTGATTTTGATCTCTTTAACCGTTCCTGCGAACGGCGCCGGAACTTCCATAGACGCTTTGTCGCCTTCTACGGTGATCAGAGACTGTTCAGCCGCAACGGTATCGCCCACTTTAACCATGATCTCGGTAACTTCAACTTCGTCACCGCCGATGTCTGGTACGTGTACGTCTTTTGCCGCAGCTGCAGCTGGTGCAGCGGCCGGAGCGGCTGCTTTCTTCTCTTCTGCCGGAGCAGGTGCAGCAGTTGCTGCACCGTCGGCGGAATCGAAAATCATGATCAGTTTGCCGGTCTCAGTTTTGTCGCCAACAGAGACTTTGATCTCTTTAACGATACCAGCCTGAGGAGACGGAACTTCCATAGAGGCTTTGTCGCCTTCTACGGTGATCAGCGACTGTTCAGCTTCAACTTTGTCGCCTACTTTGACCAGGATCTCGGTGATTTCAACTTCATCAGCCCCGATGTCCGGTACATTGATTTCGATAGCCATTATTCTTTTACCTCTTACGCCAGACGCGGGTTAACTTTATCTGCATCGATGTTGAATTTGATGATTGCGTCAGCAACCACTTTCTTATCGATTTCGCCACGTTTAGCCAGTTCGCCCAGGGCCGCTACAACCACGTAGGAAGCATCAACTTCGAAGTGGTGACGCAGGTTTTCACGGCTGTCAGAGCGACCGAAACCGTCAGTACCCAGTACGCGATAATCATCAGCCGGTACATAAGTACGAACCTGTTCGGCAAACAGTTTCATATAGTCAGTAGATGCAACTGCCGGAGCGTCGTTCATCACCTGAGCGATGTACGGAACGCGCGGCGTTTCCATCGGGTGCAGCATGTTCCAACGCTCACAATCCTGGCCATCACGCGCCAGTTCAGTGAAGGACGTTACGCTGTATACGTCAGAACCTACACCGTAGTCGTTCGCCAGGATCTGTGCTGCTTCACGGACGTGACGCAGGATAGAACCGGAGCCCAGCAGCTGAACTTTACCTTTCTTACCTTCAAGGGTTTCGAGTTTGTAGATACCTTTACGGATACCTTCCTCGGCACCTGCTGGCATTGCCGGCATGTGGTAGTTTTCGTTCAGCGTGGTGATGTAGTAGTAAACGTTCTCTTGTTTCTCACCGTACATACGCTCCAGACCATCATGCATGATGACCGCAACTTCGTACGCGTAAGACGGATCGTAAGAGATACAGTTCGGGATAGTCAGAGACTGAATATGGCTATGACCATCTTCGTGCTGCAGACCTTCGCCGTTCAGCGTCGTACGACCGGAAGTACCACCAATCAGGAAGCCGCGAGCCTGCTGGTCGCCTGCCTGCCAGCACAGGTCGCCGATACGCTGGAAACCGAACATGGAGTAGTAGATGTAGAACGGGATCATCGGCAGATCGTTGGTGCTGTAAGATGTTGCAGCAGCCAGCCAGGACGCGCCTGCACCCAGTTCGTTGATACCTTCCTGCAGGATCTGACCTTTTTCGTCTTCTTTATAGTAAGCAACCTGCTCACGGTCCTGCGGGGTGTACTGCTGGCCGTTCGGGCTGTAGATACCGATCTGACGGAACAGACCTTCCATACCGAAAGTACGCGCTTCGTCGGCAATGATTGGAACCAGACGATCTTTGATCGATTTGTTCTTCAGCATCACGTTCAGGGCACGAACGAAAGCGATAGTGGTAGAGATTTCTTTGTTCTGCTCTTCCAGCAGCGCACCGAAGTCTTCCAGCGCCGGCAGTTCCAGCTTCTCAGTGAAGTTCGGCTGGCGGCTCGGCAGGTAACCGTGCAGTTTCTGACGCTGGGCGTGCAGATAGGTGTGCTCTTCAGAACCTTCCGGGAAGGTAATGTAAGACAGGTTTTCAACCTGCTCATCGGTTACTGGCACATTGAAACGGTCGCGGATGTAACGCACGCCGTCCATGTTCATTTTCTTAACCTGGTGAGCGATGTTCTTACCTTCGGCGGTGTCACCCATGCCGTAACCTTTGATGGTATGGGCCAGGATTACAGTTGCTTTGCCTTTGGTTTCCTGCGCTTTTTTCAGTGCAGCGTAGACTTTCTTCGGATCGTGACCACCACGGTTCAGCGCCCAAATCTGCTCGTCAGTCCAGTCAGCAACCAGTGCTGCGGTTTCCGGATATTTACCGAAGAAGTGCTCACGTACGTAAGCGCCGTCTTTGGATTTGAAGGTCTGGTAGTCGCCGTCAACGGTTTCGTTCATCAGCTGGATCAGCTTACCGCTGGTATCTTTACGCAGCAGCTCATCCCAACGACCGCCCCACATGACTTTAATCACGTTCCAGCCAGCGCCAGCGAAGATGCCTTCCAGTTCGTTGACAATCTTGCCATTACCGGTGACCGGGCCATCAAGACGCTGCAGGTTACAGTTGATAACGAAGACCAGGTTGTCCAGTTTTTCACGGGTCGCGATGGTGATAGCCCCCTTAGATTCTGGCTCATCCATCTCGCCGTCGCCCAGGAAAGCGTAAACGGTTTGTTTAGAGGTATCTTTCAGGCCACGGTGTTCCAGATATTTCAGGAATTTAGCCTGGTAGATAGCACCGATTGGACCCAGACCCATAGATACGGTCGGGAACTGCCAGAATTCCGGCATCAGTTTCGGGTGCGGGTAGGAAGACAGGCCTTTGCCATGAACTTCCTGACGGAAGTTGTTCATCTGCTCTTCAGTCAGACGACCTTCCAGGAATGCGCGTGCATAGATGCCCGGAGAGATGTGACCCTGGAAGTACACCAGATCGCCACCGTCCTGCTCGTTGCGTGCACGGAAGAAGTGGTTGAAGCAAACATCATATACCGTTGCGGAGGACTGGAAGGATGCCATATGGCCACCCAGCTCAAGATCCTTTTTAGACGCACGCAGTACGGTCATGATGGCGTTCCAGCGGATAGCAGAACGAATACGACGTTCCAGCTCCAGATTGCCCGGGTATTCCGGTTCATCTTCAACGGCAATAGTGTTTACATAATTGCTGGCCCCTGCACCTGCCGCTACTTTCACACCGCCTTTGCGGGCTTCTGAAAGCAGTTGGTCGATCAGATACTGAGCACGCTCAACACCTTCTTCACGGATGACCGATTCGATCGCCTGTAGCCAGTCGCGAGTTTCGATCGGATCCACGTCATTTGGGAAACGTTCTGACATGGGGGTATTCCTTATCTATCTAATACGTTGAGTTATCTGGAACCTGTCCCATTGCGCTCTTTGTTCTTCATACTTCAGGTTGTCTCTTTGTTGGCTGCGCTTCCTCGCACCAGTCACATAGTTCACTATGCTCCTGGCGACTCGCTCGCTTGCCGCCGCGATACAACCCGAATTATTTTGAACAACTAAAAGCGCAATAAGACAGGTTCTGCGTTTATTGCCTGACCCATCAGGCGTCATTGTTGCAGCCAGTTTGGGCACGGACAGCGCGGAACAACCGGAGCGTACACGTAGTACGTGAGGATTGTGAGCACTGCCCAGGGCCAAAATGGCAAATAAAATAGCCTTATGGGCCTGGCATTTAGTTGCCGCGCGCTTTTAGTTCGCGCTTGATTTACAACATCTTCTGGTTAACGTTCTGCCAGAAAAATCACTAATTCTTTCGTTGCTCCAGGCGGCGTAAGGCGCGTTCACGACGACTTTCCTCACGGCTTCTGTCCAGGAGAATCTCTTCGATAAATGCCAGGTGACGGTGCGACGCTTCACGCGCCTCCTCCGGCTTCCCGGCGATAATTGCTTCAAAAATACGGGTGCGGTGACTGCTTACCAGCGGCAGCATCTCGCGACGCGCATACAGCAATTCAAAGTTTTGACGGACATTCTGGGCCAGCATCGGCTCCATACACCTTAGCAAATGGAGCAGTACCACATTATGTGCCGCTTCGGTGACAGCAATTTGATACTGAAGTACGGCATCAGATTCACCGTCAAGATCGCCGGACTGTTGCGCAAGCTCGATCGCCTGATGGAGTTCACGGATACGCGTTTTGTCTTCATCCGTGCTGCGCAGTGCGGCGTAATAGGCCGCAATACCTTCCAACGCATGGCGCGTTTCGAGCAGGTCAAACTGGGATTCAGGATGGTCGGAGAGCAGCTCTACCAGTGGGTCGCTAAAGCTCTGCCACAGGCTGCTCTGAACAAAAGTGCCACCGCCCTGACGACGAAGCAGTAAGCCCTTCGCTTCGAGGCGTTGGATCGCCTCACGTAAGGAGGGGCGGGAAACGTCGAACTGTTTTGCCAGCTCGCGTTCCGGTGGGAGTTTTTCTCCGGGGCGAAGTGTCCCCTCAAGAATTAAAAACTCCAGCTGCTGCTCAATCACATCGGAGAGTTTTGGTTGGCGGATTTTGCTGTAGGCCATGATTTCCTGTCTTAAGCCATTTGCCCGGAGTCAATTGGTCTTACCAATTTCATGTTCTTGACGCTAAAGTAACAAAGTATTCACCTTCTGTCCATACAGGTTTTGATTGAAATCAGTAAAGGAGGCATATTTTAACAACATTACAGAAATAACGTTTCAAACATGTAACTATGCACAAATGTTAAATTTACCCATCCCGAGGTAGTTTTAACCGAATTGAAACGAAAAAATATATTATCTGAACCGATTCACCTGCTTATTTATCGATTTATCAATCACTATTTTCGAATAAAAATTCAAATTGGAAATTTTGTGGTAGATAAACTCGCGCTTACAAATGGTTTCTTTTTATTCAACTCGTCACTCACGCCGCATAAAGCAGGTGCATTCGCGCTCGCATAACATTATTCTGATCAAGACAAAAGTCTTTAGGCAACATTTCATAATTCATTACTGTAAATAAATTAATACAACAAACGGAATTGCAAACTTACACACGCGTCACTGCGTGGTTCAAAATATAAGTACTCGAAAGATGAAGAGTAAAACCACACACGAGGTTTCATGATGGAAAGTCAACAGCATGGCGATCAGCTAAAGCGCGGCCTTAAAAACCGCCATATACAGCTTATCGCGCTGGGTGGCGCGATTGGTACCGGGTTATTCCTCGGAAGCGCATCCGTTATTCAGTCTGCAGGGCCGGGTATTATTCTGGGTTACGCTATCGCCGGATTTATCGCTTTTCTGATTATGCGTCAGCTAGGTGAAATGGTGGTGGAAGAGCCGGTGGCAGGCTCCTTTAGTCACTTTGCCTACAAATACTGGGGGAGCTTTGCCGGTTTCTCTTCCGGCTGGAACTACTGGGTACTGTACGTTTTGGTTGCCATGGCTGAGCTAACCGCCGTAGGTAAATACATTCAATTCTGGTATCCGGAGATCCCAACATGGGCTTCGGCAGCAGCCTTTTTTGTGATCATCAACGCCATCAACCTGACCAACGTAAAAGTGTTCGGTGAGATGGAGTTCTGGTTCGCCATTATTAAAGTCATTGCCGTGGTTGCAATGATTCTGTTCGGCGGTTGGCTGCTGTTTAGCGGCAACGGCGGCCCACAGGCCAGCGTCAGCAACTTGTGGAGCCAGGGTGGATTCCTGCCACACGGCTTCACCGGGCTGGTGATGATGATGGCGATTATCATGTTCTCCTTTGGTGGGCTGGAACTGGTCGGGATCACCGCAGCAGAAGCCGATAACCCGGAACAAAGCATTCCAAAAGCGACTAATCAGGTCATCTACCGTATCTTGATTTTCTATGTAGGCTCCCTGGCGGTACTGCTTTCCCTGATGCCATGGACGCGCGTAACAGCAGATACCAGCCCGTTTGTCCTTATTTTCCACGAGCTGGGTGACACCTTTGTTGCCAATGCGCTGAACATCGTGGTGTTGACCGCCGCCCTTTCTGTCTATAACAGCTGCGTATACTGCAACAGTCGCATGCTGTTCGGTCTGGCTCAGCAGGGTAACGCGCCAAAAGCGCTGATGAACGTGGATAAACGCGGCGTGCCGGTTAACACCATTCTGGTCTCCGCACTGGTTACCGCACTGTGCGTACTGATTAACTATCTGGCACCGGAATCTGCGTTTGGCTTGCTGATGGCACTGGTGGTTTCCGCATTGGTCATCAACTGGGCAATGATTAGCCTTGCGCATATTAAGTTCCGCAAAGCGAAACAGCAGCAGGGCGTCGCCACTCGCTTCCCGGCACTGCTCTACCCGCTAGGTAACTGGATCTGCCTGATTTTCATGGCTGCAGTACTGGTGATTATGTTGATGACGCCGGGCATGGCGATCTCTGTGTACCTGATCCCGGTATGGATTGCCATTCTTGGCATTGGCTATCTGTGTAAACAGAAAACGGCCGGGGCCGTAAAAGCGCATTAATCCTTTCCCCCCCACCTGCACCAGGTGGGGGTTGTTATCTGCTTCACACTTTCCCACAGATGACTGTTTAGTCCATATCAGCGGCGCTATCCTGCAACGCAAAAACACCAGCACCAGACAATAATTCTCTCCATATCACATTAATGGAGTGCGCTTGATGGAAACCAGAAAGCTGTCGGTGAAAGAAAAGATCGGCTATGGAATGGGCGATGCCGGATGCAACATCATATTCGGCGCTATCATGCTGTTTGTTAACTATTTTTATACAGATATTTTCGGTCTTGCTCCAGCACTTGTCGGCGTATTGCTGCTCTCTGTACGCGTTATTGACGCTGTTACTGACCCTATCATGGGGGCAATGGCCGATCGTACTCGCAGTAAATATGGTCGGTTTCGTCCATGGCTTCTGTGGATGGCTTTCCCCTACGCATTATTCAGCGTACTGATGTTTACCACCCCGGAGTGGACGTATAACAGCAAAGTTATCTATGCGTTTGTCACCTACTTCCTGCTCTCTATTACCTACACAGCAATCAACATTCCCTACTGCTCACTCGGTAGCGTCATCACCAACGATCCGAAAGAACGCGTCGCCTGCCAGTCGTATCGTTTCGTGCTGGTCGGGATTGCCACTCTGCTACTCTCACTCACGCTACTGCCAATGGCAGAGTGGTTTGGCGGGGAAGATAAAGCCAAAGGCTATCAGATGGCGATGGCCGTGCTGGCTTTCATTGGTATGTGCATGTTCCTGTTTTGTTTCGCGACCGTGCGCGAACGTGTACGCCCTGCGGTACCCACGAACGACGATTTGAAAGCCGATCTAAAAGACGTGTGGAAGAACGATCAGTGGGTAAAAATCCTGCTATTAACCCTGTGCAACGTCTGCCCGGGCTTTATTCGTATGGCTGCCACCATGTACTACGTCACCTGGGTTATGCAGCAAAGCACACAGTTCGCAACGTTGTTTATCAGCCTTGGCGTTGTCGGCATGATGATCGGCAGTATGCTCGCGAAGGTATTAACTGACCGCTGGTGCAAACTGAAAGTCTTCTTCTGGACCAACATCGTACTGGCGGTGTTCTCCGGCGCGTTTTACTTCTTCGATCCGAAAGCCACCATGATGATTATGGTGCTCTACTTCCTGCTCAACATCCTGCATCAGATCCCTTCTCCACTGCACTGGTCGCTGATGGCGGATGTGGATGACTACGGCGAGTGGAAAACCGGTAAACGTATTACCGGGATCAGCTTCTCGGGCAACCTGTTCTTCCTGAAGCTGGGGCTGGCGATTGCCGGCGCGATGGTGGGCTTCCTGCTCTCCTGGTACGGTTACGACGCAGGCGCGAAAGCGCAAAGTGACTCCGCGATTAACGGCATTATGCTGTTGTTCACTATTATTCCGGGCGTCGGTTATCTGATTACCGCAGGCGTGGTTCGTCTGCTGAAAGTTGACCGCGAATTGATGCAGCAAATCCAGTCAGACCTGGAAAAACGCCGCGCCAACTACCGTGAATTGAATGAGTACCATGATGTTAAATCGACTGAACATGTAAGGAAAGCCTGATGAATCAGTGGCCGAATCCCTTTATCGAACAGCGTGCCGATCCGTTTATCCTACGTGACGGTAACCACTATTATTTCATTGCTTCAGTACCTGAATATGACCGACTGGAGCTGCGCCGGGCTGACTCTCTGGAGGGATTACGCACCGCGGAACCCGTTGTTGTCTGGCGCAAACCGGACAGCGGCCCAATGAGTCAACTTATCTGGGCCCCCGAGATCCACACTATTGCCGGTAAGTGGTACATCTACTTTGCGGCCACGCACACCCAGGCGCTTGATACGTTGGGTATGTTCCAGCATCGCATGTTTGCTTTGGAGTGCGCAGATGCCGATCCGCTAAGCGGTAAGTGGGTTGAGAAGGGGCAAATTGAAACCCAGTTTGATACCTTCGCGCTTGATGCCACAACGTTTAACCATCAGGGGAAACAGTGGTATTTGTGGGCGCAGAAATCGCCTGATATTGCCGGAAACTCCAATGTTTATCTCGCAGAGATGGAAAACCCTTGGACAATCAAAGGCCAGCCGGTGATGCTCAGCCATCCGGAATATGACTGGGAATGTCGGGGATTTTGGGTCAACGAAGGTCCAGCCGTCGTGGTGCACGGAGACAAATTGTTTGTCAGTTACTCCGCCAGCGCAACCGATGAAAACTACTGCATGGGTTTACTGTGGATCGATCTCCATGCCGATCCGCTAAACCCGGAAAACTGGCATAAGTCACCGCGTCCGGTCTTCACCACCAGCTATGAAAACCGTCAGTATGGACCCGGGCACAACAGCTTTACGCAAACGCCGGAAGGGGATGATGTACTGGTGTATCACGCAAGGAATTACACCGAAATAGAGGGGGATCCGCTGTATGACCCGAATCGCCACACCCGACTGAAGCTTGTACGCTGGGATGAGAACGGCATGCCGGATTTTGGCGTGCCACCCGCCGATACGCTTTAAAATGTTTGCCCGGTGGCGCTGCGCTTACCGGGCCTACGGCACTTACATATGGTGTAGGCCGGATAAGCGTTAGCGCCATCCGGCACAACGCTACACTAATGCCCCATAAATGGTGAGCAGCGCAATCACCACAACCACGACAAACGACGTTTTCTTCGCCATTGCAACGGCTGCTTTCGGCGTTTCGACCTTATCAGTATGCGGCTCACGCGCCAGCGAGAACTGCGCCAGACGGGTCAACACCTGATACTGCGAAGTATGCAGATCCGCCAGCGATGCAAACCAGGCGGGCAACGCCTTCTCACCGTGTCCTAACAGCGCATAGACCACACCCGCCAGACGTACCGGAACCCAGTCCAGGACATGCAGGATCGCGTCAATGCCTGACTGCAGACGCTGATGCGGTGTCTGGTAGCGCGCCAGCCAGGATTGCCACGCACGTAAAAAAGCATAGCCGACTAGCGTCACCGGTCCCCACGGACCACCGACGATCAACCAGAATAGCGGCGCCAGATAAAAGCGGAAGTTGTTCCATAACAGCGCATTTTGTAGCTCACGCAGAAACTCTCGTTCATCACAATCCGGCGGCACGCCATGAATCAGCGTCAGCTCACTGGCCATCGCCTCACGGGCGTGCGCATCATTACGTGAAGCCGCATTCAGGTAGGCATGATAATGAAGGCGCACCTTGCCAGCACCGATGCACAGCAAACCAATTAAGATCCACACCACCAACAGCGGAACATTAAACAACAACCCATGCAGCGCGCGCAGTAACAGGAATGTCACTACCATCGCAATAATGGTCATTCCTAACGTTCGCGCCATAGAGAAATGCTTAACCCGCCGGAAAAAAGCCTCAATCCGGTGATCAAGCTGCCAGTGCTCACCCAGCTTAAACAAGCGCTCAACAATCAGCACCAGTAATGTTGTAAACAGCGTCATGTCATCTCCTTGTGTGACGAGGGGGTGACCAGGGCGCGAAACCTTGCCCAGTCAAAAGATGGCCCAGGATCGGTCTTCCGTTCGGGCGCAATATTGCAATGCCCAGTCATGTTGCTGGCAATCGCCGGATAACGCTGAATCAGCGTCTGCGTCACGGCAGCCAGTTGCTGGTACTGAACATCGGTATAAGCCAGCGTATCCGTACCTTCAAGCTCAATACCAATTGAAAAATCATTACAGCGTTCACGCCCCTGATAGCAGGAGACGCCTGCATGCCAGGCACGTTTGTCAAAGGGAACATATTGCACAACCTCGCCGTCACGGCGGATCAGACAATGGGCAGAAACGCGCAAATGGGCAATTTGTGCAAAAAAGGGATGGGCGTTGGGATCAATTGTTCCAGTAAATAACGCGTCTATCCATGGGCCGCCAAATTCACCGGGTGGCAGGCTGATATTATGCACCACCAGCAAAGAAGGGCTTTCGTCATCCGGGCGGCAATCGTAATGAGGAGAGGGAACGCGTCGTGCCTCTGCCAGCCAGCCCTCGTCTAACAACATGCAGAATCTCCTTATTGGTGGTGCTCATATCAGGTTCAGGGTAGCATGTTTCTACCTTATGATTCGTTAGCAATTTGGAGTTTTATCATGCCGCCTCGCCGCTATAACCCTGACTACCGACGTGACGCGCTGTTGGAACGCATAAATCTCGATATCCCTGCCGCGGTTGCCCAGGCGCTGCGCGAAGATTTAGGCGGAGAAGTTGATGCCAATAACGATATCACCGCACAGCTTTTACCTGAGGATATGCGTTCTCATGCCACTGTCATTACACGCGAAGAGGGTGTTTTTTGTGGGAAACGCTGGGTGGAAGAGGTCTTTATTCAGCTTGCTGGCGATGATGTCAGCATCAACTGGCATGTTGAAGATGGCGACAGCATTAAGGCTAACCAACCGCTGTTTGAACTGGATGGCCCTTCCCGCGTGTTGCTAACCGGCGAACGTACCGCACTCAACTTTGTGCAGACGCTGTCTGGCGTGGCAAGCGAAGTGCGAAAATACGTCGACCTGCTGGCCGGGACAAAAACCCAACTGCTGGATACACGTAAAACGCTGCCTGGGCTGCGTACGGCGCTGAAATACGCGGTGCTCTGTGGCGGCGGCGCGAACCATCGTTTAGGTCTTTCTGACGCCTTCCTGATTAAAGAGAACCACATTATTGCTTCCGGTTCGGTACGTCAGGCCGTGGAGAAAGCCTTCTGGCTACACCCGGATGTTCCGGTTGAAGTGGAAGTGGAAAGCCTGGATGAACTGGACGATGCGTTGAAAGCCGGAGCGGACATCATCATGCTGGACAACTTCGAAACCGACCAAATGCGCGAAGCGGTCAAACGTACCAACGGCCAGGCGCGTCTGGAAGTATCGGGTAACGTCACCTATGAAACGCTACGCGAATTCGCGGAAACCGGCGTGGATTTCATCTCTGTGGGCGCACTGACCAAACATGTCCGCGCACTCGATCTTTCGATGCGTTTTCGCTAATCGCTGACTGTTCTGCCCGATGGCGTTTCGCCTATCGGGCTACAGCCCCAGCCAGATAAGTCTTATACGCCGCAGTCTGGCTGTTTATTCGAGCGCCTTCGCAAATATGTTGTCTGACTCTGTAATTTCGTAAAATTCCTCTGAACCGGTCTTCTCGTTCTATTTTTTGCCCCTCGCCTGAAATCCCTTCGATTTGCCAAAGTAGCGCCAGCTAACTCAGGGAGCAAATCAACAATGGATAAACAACGAGGTTTCACGCTAATCGAACTGATGGTGGTCATTGGCATCATTGCCATCCTCAGCGCTATCGGTATCCCGGCTTACCAAAACTATCTGCGCAAAGCCGCGCTGACGGACATACTGCAAACCTTTGTCCCCTACCGTACTGCCGTCGAACTCTGCGCGCTGGAGCACGGCGGAACAGAAACCTGTGATGCCGGAACAAATGGGATCCCCTCTGCGACCACCACCCGCTATGTCTCAGGTATGAGCGTTGAAAAAGGTATCGTCAGCCTCACTGGGCAGGAAAGTCTGAATGGGCTAAGCATCACCATGACGCCCGGTTGGGATAACGCCAACGGCATAACGGGCTGGAATCGCAACTGCGCTATCCAGAATGACAGCGCGCTGCAACAGGCCTGTGAAGACGTTTTTCGCTTTGATGCCAACTAAGGAAAAGAGATGAATACCACACAACTGACGGCACTTTGCCAACGTTATCAGGGAATATTGTTGGATGCAGACAATGACGTGGTGCATATCGCCGTTGTGGATGCCCCTTCCCACGAACTGCTGGATGCACTGCATTTTGCAACGACCAGGCGTATCGATATTGTGTGCTGGACACGTCAGCAAATGGAGGGTCACACACACACGCCACATAAAATGCTCCCGGCCATCATCACAGAAAGCAGCGCAACTGCCGCGGGGTTGCTGAACCATGCTTTTCAATCCGCGTTGGCACAACGGGCTTCTGATATTCATATTGAACCTGCGGAGAATCACTACCGGATCAGGATGCGTGTGGATGGCGTACTACACACATTGCCGGAAGTCACCACAGAGATGGGCATAGCTCTCACCGCAAGATTAAAGGTATTAGGCAGTCTGGATATTGCCGAGCACCGACTCCCGCAAGATGGGCAATTTACCGTGGAGATTTCAGGTGAACCCATTTCGTTTCGCATCGCCACGCTGCCTTGCCGATGGGGTGAAAAAGTAGTGCTACGCCTGCTTCACCAGGTTAATCAAACGCTGGAGATCAACGCACTGGGCATGTCTGAGGCACAGTTGGCTACGTTTTCACAAGCATTACAGCAACCACAGGGATTGATTCTGGTCACCGGGCCGACCGGGAGCGGCAAAACGGTTACCCTGTACAGTGCGCTACAAACCCGAAACACCCCCGACGTGAATCTCTGTAGCGTAGAAGACCCGGTCGAGATCCCCATTGATGGGCTCAATCAGACACAAATTCATCCTCGCGCCGGGCTTAATTTTCAGGGTGTATTACGTGCACTGCTACGCCAGGATCCCGACATTATTATGGTGGGCGAAATCCGCGACGGCGAAACAGCTGAGATTGCCCTAAAAGCCGCACAAACCGGTCATCTGGTTCTTTCGACACTGCATACCAATTCCACCAGTGAAACACTGATACGGCTGCAGCAAATGGGAGTAGCTCGCTGGATGATTGCCTCCGCGCTGACGTTAATTGTTGCACAGCGATTAGTCAGAAAATTATGCCCACATTGTCGGCGACGACTTGATACTCCCATAACACTCCCGGCAACACTTTGGCCCACGCCACTACCGCGTTGGCAGGCACCCGGTTGCCAACACTGCTATCACGGATTCTATGGGCGAGCCGCTCTGTTTGAAGTACTGCCCATTACGCCAGCATTACGGCAACGTATTGCCGATGGCTCATCCGCAGACGTTGTGGAATCAGATGCTCAGCAAGCGAGCATGAGTACTCTTTTCGAAGATGGCTGTCAGGCTGTGGAACAAGGGTTAACGACATTTGAAGAACTGATCCGCGTACTGGGCATGCCCCATGTCAGCTAAACAGCTATGGCGCTGGCAAGGAATAACGCGCGAAGGACAGCCTGTAGCGGGGATGCTATGGGCTGATACCCGACCATCGCTCCTGTTTGTGCTCGAACAACAGCAGATTACACCGATTCGCATTAACCGGATGCGAGTTAAAACCTCGCACTGGAGCAGAACAAACAGTGCCGAAGCCATACGCCAGTTGGCAACATTGCTTAAAGCGGGATTGACGCTTTCCGCTGGGTTAACTCTGCTTGCTGAACAGCATCCCAGCAACCAGTGGCAAGCATTGCTGCGCACACTGGCTTACGATATGGAACAAGGCATTGCGCTGTCAGCCTCGCTTTCACGGTGGCAACACGTATTTCCCCCGCTGTACCAGGCAATGATCCGCACCGGAGAGCTAACGGGCAAACTGGACGACTGCTGCTTTGAACTTGCCCGTCAGCAAAAAAACCAACAGCAACTGGCGGATAAAGTTAAAAAAGCCCTACGCTATCCCATTATCATTCTTGCCATGGCGATAATGGTCGTGCTGGCGATGCTGCATTTTGTGTTACCTGAATTTGCCGCCATCTATCGCACGTTCAACACCCCGCTACCGGCGCTCACTCAATGGATTATGGCCGCGGCACACTACAGCAGTCGATGGGGATGGCTGGCAGGGTTGCTCTGCCTGGTGCTGGGAACAACATACGGGTTGGTAAAGCAGAAACCCTACTGGCTTATTCTGCGCCAGAAAATACTGCTGCACTTTCCCATCATCGGGCCGATGGTCAGAGGGCAAAAACTCACACAGATCTTCACCGTACTGGCATTAACACAAAACGCGGGCATTCCCTTTCTGCAAGGTCTGGAAAGTGTCACTGAAACCCTTAACTGCCCTTATTGGTCCCAACGTTTGGCACAGGTGCATCACGATATCAGCGCCGGGGAGCCAGTCTGGCTGGCACTTAAAAATAGCGGTGAATTTAGTCCACTGTGCTTACAACTGGTGAGAACAGGTGAAGCTTCCGGTTCGCTGGATGCAATGTTGCAAAATCTCGCCCGACATCACAGCGAGTACACGCTGTCCCAGGCCGAAAATTTGGCGGCATTACTTGAGCCGGCCTTGCTTGTCATTACAGGGGTGATTATCGGTACGCTGGTTGTGGCAATGTATTTACCGATATTTCATCTGGGAGATGCAATGAGTGGCGTGGGATAAGTTCAAATGCCGGATGGCGGCGTAAATGCCTTATCAGACCTACACAGAGCATGAGCGTAGGCCTGATAAGCTTTGCGTCATCAGGCATTTAACAGTACGACCAGCTCTTACAGACTATTGAAGACGCGGTTTTCTTGTTCCTGTACGCGAATAAAGGTTGTCCGTTTGGTCAGCTCTTTCAGGCGGGATGCACCGACATAAGTACAGGCTGAACGCAGGCCGCCAAGGATATCACGAGCCGTGTTATCAACCGGGCCACGCAGCGGCAGCTTAACGGTTTTACCTTCAGCGGCACGATACTGAGCAACACCACCAACATGGCGCGTCATAGCAGACTCAGAGCTCATACCGTAGAACAGCATGAATTTCTCACCGTTCTCTTCAACGATTTTACCGCCGCTTTCTTCATGACCAGCCAGCATGCCGCCGAGCATCACGAAGTCCGCACCACCGCCAAACGCTTTTGCCACATCACCAGGCATTGTGCAGCCACCGTCGCTGACAATCATGCCGCCCAGACCGTGCGCTGCATCAGCACATTCAATGACGGCAGAAAGCTGCGGATAGCCAACGCCGGTTTTTACGCGGGTGGTACATACAGAACCTGGGCCAATACCCACTTTGACGATATCAGCACCGGAAAGGACCAACTCTTCACACATCTCGCCGGTGACCACGTTGCCAGCACAAATCGTTTTTGTCGGCCAGGCCGCACGTGCTTTCGACACAAACTGAACAAAATGCTCTGAGTAGCCATTTGCCACATCAATGCAGATAAAGTTCAGCGCTGGATTCAGTGCCAGAATCTGTTTGGTTTTTTCGAAATCAGTGTCCGAAGTCCCGGTTGAAACCATCACGTGTTTCAGTACATCGGCAGAGGAATCCGCAATGAAAGCGGCCCAGTCTTCAACGGAATAATGTTTATGCACAGCGGTCAGGATGTCGAAGGAGGCAAGTGCCGTTGCCATGGCAAACGTCCCGACGGTGTCCATGTTCGCGGCGATAATCGGCACGCCGGACCAGGTCTGACCTGAATGTTTAAAGGTGAATTGACGTTCCAGTTCAACATCGGAACGACTTTTGAGAGTAGAACGCTTAGGGCGGATAAGAACGTCTTTGAAACCTAACTTCAGATCTTCTTCGATACGCATGTGCGGATTCCTGGGGTTAATGGCGAAAAATCGAAACTCACAACTCCAGTGACGCTATCATACGCACTAATCAATGCCGCGCAAGACTGCGAAATTCTCTTTTTTTACGCTACAATCCCATAAATTTACCTGGCGATTAGTAGGTTAATCCTGCATCAGCTTCGCCTTTGCATGCTTAATTTTTAACTGTTTGATAATCAAACCAAAACTCCAGGATCTGGATCTATGAGGTATACGGTAGCCTTAACCGGCGGCATTGGCAGTGGTAAAAGTACCGTTGCAAATGCATTCGCTGACCTCGGAATAAACGTGATTGATGCGGATATCATTGCGCGCCAGGTGGTCGAACGCGGCATGCCTGCCCTACGGGCAATTGCAGAACATTTTGGCTCCGACGTTATTGCTGCGGATGGCTCGTTACAACGGCGAATTTTACGCGAACGCATTTTTTCGGATCCTGATGAGAAAAAATGGCTAAATGCCTTACTCCACCCACTTATTCAGCAGGAAACACAGCGTCAGTTTCAGCAAGCGACCTCCCCTTATCTGTTATGGGTCGTCCCCTTGTTGGTAGAAAACGCCCTGTATGAAAAAGCCGATCGCGTACTCGTCGTGGATGTCACCCCTGAGACTCAACTCAGGCGAACCATGCAGCGTGATGATGTTACGCGCGAGCACGTTGAACAAATTTTGGCTGCCCAGGCAATACGTGAAGCGCGCCTTGCCGTGGCAGATGATGTTATTGATAATAATGGCGCACCGGATGCCATCGTCTCGGATGTCGCCCGCCTGCACGCGCTCTATTTGCAACTCGCGTCGCAGTTTGTCTCACAGGAAAAACCGTAATGCACACCCAGGTCCTTTTTGAACACCCTCTCAATGAGAAGATGCGTACATGGCTGCGCATTGAGTTTCTGATCCAGCAACTCTCCATTAATTTGCCCATTGTGGATCACGCAGGTGCACTGCACTTTTTCCGCAATGTGGGGGATTTACTGGATGTATTTGAACGTGGCGAAGTCCGTACTGAACTCCTCAAAGAGCTGGAAAGACAGCAGCGAAAACTTCAGGCCTGGGTTGAAGTTCCCGGCGTCGATCAAAGCAGAATCGACTCTTTACGTCAGCAGTTAAAAAGTGCGGGCAGCATTCTGATTTCAGCCCCGCGCATCGGACAAACCCTGCGTGAAGACCGTCTGATTGGCCTTGTTCGTCAGCGTTTAAGTATTCCCGGCGGATGCTGCAGTTTTGATTTGCCGACTTTACATATCTGGCTGCATCTACCACAGACTCAGCGTGACGCGCAGGTTGAGACCTGGCTTGCCAGCCTGAATCCTCTCAACCAGGCATTGTCTCTGGTGCTGGATTTAATCCGCAACTCTGCACCGTTTCGTAAGCAAACCAGCCTGAATGGTTTTTACCAGGACAACGGCGATGATGCAGATCTATTGCGTCTACAATTGCCGCTCGCTTCGCAGCTTTATCCGCAAATATCAGGTCATAAGAGCCGCTTTGCCATTCGCTTTATGCCGCTGGATAGCGAGAACGGTCAGGTACCTGAACGCCTCGATTTCGATCTGGCGTGCTGTTAAGGAGTTAAGATGTCTGAACAAACTATCGTAAACTGCCCAACCTGCGGTAAAGCTGTCGTGTGGGCAGAAGTCAGTCCGTTTCGTCCATTCTGCAGCAAACGTTGTCAGTTAATCGACCTGGGTGAATGGGCCGCGGAAGAGAAGCGAATCCCAAGCTCCGGCGATCTGTCAGAAAGCGACGACTGGAGTGAAGAGCAGAAGTAATTCTGCTAATACGGTAGGCCGGATAAGCATTGCACCCCATTAATAATTTGCCGGATGCGGCGTTGCCTTATCCGGCCTACGAACTAAAACGTAGGGCGGGCAAGCGTAGCGCCCCCGCCATAATTTGCAGGATACGGCGTTGCCGCATCCTGCCTACGAACGACAAATTAAGAACACCATTAGCCAGCAATCAACTTTTCAATGACCGGTGCATTCGCAGGCGGGAAATCGTCCGTATTTAGCGCATCTTGCGCAATCCACTGAGCGGGTTGCCCCTCTTTCCCCCACGGTTCACCTTCCCAGCTTTCAACCAGCCAGAACCACAGTGTGATATGCCGGTCCGGAAACTGGTACTCCAGTTTTTCGAACAGTGAGCAATTAACGGGTGTAATCCCCACCTCCTCCTGTAACTCACGACTTAACGCCTGCTCTGGTGTTTCACCCGGTTCAATTTTACCGCCGGGAAATTCCAGTTTGTTTGCCATATGAGCATCGGCGGCACGCTGAGTGATAAAAATCTCGTTGTGCTTATTACGAATAATTCCAACCGCGATTTGCAGTACTTTCATATTTATCGTCCATAAAAAAGGCGCAGAATTCTGCGCCTTTTCAGTAAGTTACTTTCTTAGCTCAGACGGCCATGACACTGCTTGTATTTTTTACCGGAACCGCAAGGGCACGGATCGTTACGTCCCACTTTACGATCGCCGGTCTGTGCAGCCAGCTCTTCTGCAACAGCAGACTCATCATCTTTGTGGCTCAGTTGCTGCATCTGCGCTAAACGCTCAGCATCTTCGCGACGCTGCTGCTCCATTGCTTCGACTTCTTCAGGCATACGCACCTGCACTTTGCTCAGGGTGCTGATCACTTCATATTTCAGTGACTCCAGCATAGAGGCAAACATGGAGAAGGATTCGCGTTTATATTCCTGCTTCGGATCTTTCTGCGCATAACCACGCAGGTGGATCCCCTGGCGCAGGTAATCCATCGCCGCAAGGTGCTCTTTCCACAGGGAATCGAGCGTTTGCAGCATCACACCTTTTTCAAAGTGACGCATCATTTCTGCGCCTACGACTTCTTCCTTGCGATGATAGACCTCTACAGCGTTGGCGAGAATACGTTCACGCAGCGTCTCTTCATGCAGTTCAGGCTCTTTATCCAGCCACTCTGAAATCGGCATTTCCAGATCGAAGTCGTTTTTCAAACGTTCCTGCAGACCCGGAATATCCCACATCTCTTCCAGAGACTGAGGCGGAATGTACGCATCAATAGTCGCTTTGAAGACATCTTCGCGAATACTGTTGATGGTTTCACTAACGTCAGTCACGTCCAGCAGTTCGTTACGCTGGGTATAGATAGCACGGCGCTGGTCATTCGCAACGTCATCGTATTCCAGCAGTTGCTTACGAATATCGAAGTTACGGCTCTCTACTTTACGCTGGGCATTAGCAATAGCTTTCGTTACCCATGGGTGTTCGATTGCTTCGCCTGGCTTCATACCCAGTTTACGCATCATGCCCGAGACACGGTCGGAGGCAAAAATACGCATCAGCGCATCTTCCATCGACAGGTAGAAACGAGAGGAACCCGCATCACCCTGACGGCCGGAACGACCGCGTAACTGGTTATCGATACGACGAGATTCATGACGCTCAGTACCGATGATATGTAAACCACCGGCAGCCAGCACCGCGTCATGGCGAACCTGCCACTCGGCTTTGATCTGTGCAATTTGCTCTGGCGTCGGATCTTCCAGCTCGGCAACTTCTGCCTGCCAGCTACCACCCAACACGATATCAGTACCACGACCGGCCATGTTTGTGGCAATAGTGACAGCTGACGGGTAACCCGCCTGAGCGACGATTGCCGCTTCGTTAGCGTGGAACTTGGCGTTCAGCACGTTGTGCTTGATACCCGCTTTGTTCAGCTCGTTGGAAACCACTTCAGACTTTTCAATGGAGATCGTACCCACCAGCACCGGCTGACCATTCGCGGTACGCTCTTTAATATCTTCGATAATGGCCTGAATTTTTTCCGCTTCGGTCATGTACACCAGATCCGGTAAATCCTTACGAATCATCGGACGGTTAGTTGGCACCACTACGGTATCCAGTTTGTAGATAGAGCTGAATTCGAACGCTTCAGTATCTGCCGTACCAGTCATACCGGCCAGTTTTTCGTACAAACGGAAGTAGTTCTGGAAGGTAATGGAAGCCAGCGTCTGGTTTTCGTTCTGGATTTCTACGCCTTCTTTGGCTTCAACAGCCTGGTGCAGACCGTCGGACCAGCGACGCCCCTGCATGGTACGACCCGTGTGTTCGTCGACGATGATAACTTCGCCGTCTTTCACAATGTAGTCCACATCACGGGTGAACAGCACATGTGCGCGCAGTGCGGCAGTCACGTGATGCATCAGCATGATGTTGCCCGGAGAGTACAACGACTCGCCTTCATCCATAATGCCTTCTTTCACCAGCAGTTCTTCAATCAGAACCAGACCACGTTCGGTAAGGTTAACCTGGCGCGCCTTCTCATCGACAGAGAAGTGGCCTTCGCCCTGGAACGAGTCAGAATCTTCCTTCTCCTGACGGATCAGGTTTGGAATGATTTTGTTCACTTTCTTGTACATTTCCGAGCTATCTTCAGCCGGGCCGGAAATGATCAGTGGAGTACGCGCTTCATCAATCAGGATGGAGTCGACCTCATCCACCAACGCATAGTGCAGTTTACGCTGAACGCGCTCTTCCGGGCTAAACGCCATGTTGTCGCGTAGATAGTCAAAGCCGTATTCGTTGTTGGTACCGTAAGTGATGTCAGCGTTGTAAGCTTCACGCTTGGCCGGTGCTGGCAGACCTGACATATTGATACCTACGGTCATGCCGAGGAACTCAAACAGTGGGCGGTTATTTTCGGCGTCACGCTGAGCCAGATAGTCGTTCACGGTAACCACGTGTACACCTTTCCCGCTTAATGCGTTCAGGTAGGCCGGCAACGTTGCGGTCAGTGTTTTACCTTCACCGGTACGCATTTCAGCGATACAGCGATCGTTGAGGACCATACCGCCCAGCAACTGCACGTCAAAGTGACGCATACCGAACACACGCTTACTGGCTTCACGGACGACCGCGAATGCTTCCGGGATCAGGCTTTCAACGCTGGCGCCTTTTTCCAGACGCGCGCGGAATTCCGCAGTCTTCGCTTTCAGCTCGTCATCGGAGAGTTTTTCCATCTCCGGTTCCATCGCGTTAATGACGTTGACTACTTTGCGCATACGACGCAGCGTACGCTCGTTACGGCTACCGAATACTTTCGTTAATAATTTGATTAGCATAATAAAATCTCAAACGCCCCGCGGTGCGGAGTCAAAAATTATAAGTTGGAAGGTTCTTTTTTAGCTGAGGCGTTGAGGGCCAGCGCGGATCCCCTGCTGCTGGCTTATCCAGACAGGAACACTAAACGCGGCCTGAGAAGTGAAATGGGCATATGTCACGCGACTGACAGTCGCCGGTGGTCTGCCTTCCTGCGTCAGCAGCGCGCTGAGCGTATTCAGTAAAGCAAGATGATGCGCCTGGATTGGCAAAGGTTCTTCGGCAACGGGCAGTGCCTGAGGAGCCATTGCAAAGGAAAGATGACGTATAACCGTACGAATGGCATGCTGGTGCCAGTAATCGACAGTAAAATTCGGGCGACGGTTAGTGGCTTCCAGCAAAGCAAGCTGGCTAAAGTTAACCTTAGCGGATTGATCGTGGTTGCTGGCGGTCGCTTTCGCGGGCGTATTCGGTTCAGCGGCATTACCGATCGCGGGCAGGCCAAAACTCGCCGCGACCATCCCTAATAAGAGATGCGGCCAGAAGTACCGTCTGCCTAACTGTCGCCAGCGCGTCAGTATTCCACTCACGTTAGTGCCACCTGATCTACCCTGCATTTGGGGTTTTAAATTCAAAACGATTTTTGCGCACAAATCTTATCATTAAAGCGTGCACTCCACAGCAGTAATGACAGCAAGTCGCGGTTAAATATGCTTAAGAAAGCATCGATCGCGCTGTATTTTAATCTGACAGCGGGGGAAAAGTCGCATCGGAAAAGACGGTGAGCTATCGGAGGATAAAAAAAACGACTGGCTCACCTGGCCGGAGAGAGTGCCAGATTTACCAGTCGAATTTATACGACAGTTTGTGTCGTTACGCCAGTACAGTCGAAGGCGCTTTGAACGCCAGCGGCAGTTCTGCGTCGTCCTGGAAGGTCACATATTCCCAGGCTTCCTGTTTTGCCAGGACCGCCTGCAACAGTTTGTTATTCAATGCATGACCGGATTTATACGCGGTAAATGCACCAATAATGTTGTGACCACACATGAACAAGTCACCGATCGCGTCGAGCATTTTGTGACGAACGAATTCATCTTCAAAACGCAGGCCGTCTTCGTTCAGTACGCGATAATCGTCAACAACGATGGCACAATCGAAGCTGCCGCCCAGGCACAGGCCGCGGGACTGCAGATATTCGATATCACGCATGAAGCCGAAAGTACGCGCACGGCTGATCTGGCGCATGAACGCATCAGCAGAGAAGTTCATCGCATAGCGCTGCGTGCTGGAGTCGATCGCCGGGTGGTTAAAGTCGATGGTGAAATCCAACGTAAAACCATTATACGGCTTAAACTCAGCCCACTTGTCGCCATCTTCGACGCGAACAGTCTCTTTGATGCGGACAAATTTCTTCGCACTGTTCAGTTCTTCAATACCTGCGTCAAGCAGCAGGTAGACGAACGGAGCAGCACTACCATCCATGATCGGGATTTCCGGGGCATTAACCTCAATAACGATGTTATCGATACCTAAGCCCGCCAGAGCAGCATTAAGGTGCTCAACGGTTGAAATCCGCACATCATGCTCGTTGACCAGACACGTACAGAGCATGGTATCACGCACAGATTTGGCATCGGCCGGGAAATCTACCGGAGGATTCAAGTCGGTGCGACGATAGATGACCCCGGTGTTGGCCGGCGCAGGGCGTAATGTCAGGGTGACTTTTTTGCCGGTATGTAAACCGACACCAGTCGCCTGAACGATACGTTTAAGAGTCCTTTGTTTGATCATCGTATAATCTCGCCAAATTACCTATCCAACCGAAGTGTACTATACATTCGGTGGGCCAGTTTAGCACAAAGAGCCACAATTCCCAAATTCCAGCTAATTCTTAATCAGCTTGCTTACGCAGGAATGCAGGGATATCCAGATAATCCGGTTCTTTAGTGGTCTGCGGCGTATTGTCGTTAACCACCTTCGCTACCGGCTTCTGCTCTTGCGTCAACGGCGCCATACCGTGCTGCTGGTAACGATCCATTACCGGCTGCTGAACCTGCTTGTTGGTCACCAGTGTGATTTCAGGACGCTTGTCCATACCAATTCCAGTGGCAACAACGGTAACGCGCAGTTCGTCGTTCATATCCGGGTCCAGAGAAGTACCGATAACCACGGTCGCGTTATCCGATGCAAATGCACGAATCGTGTTACCTACGGTTTCGAACTCATCCAGGCGCAGGTCGAAGCCCGCAGTAATGTTTACCAACACGCCACGCGCGCCAGACAGATCAATATCTTCCAGCAGAGGCGAAGAGATAGCCATTTCAGCCGCTTCTTCTGCACGATCTTCACCGCTTGCCACGCCAGAACCCATCATCGCATAGCCCATTTCGGACATTACGGTGCGCACGTCGGCAAAGTCGACGTTCATCAGGCCCGGACGGGTGATCAGTTCAGCGATACCCTGGACTGCGCCTTTCAGCACGTCGTTCGCTGCGCCAAACGCATCCAGCAGGGAGATACCGCGACCCAGTACTTTCAGCAGTTTGTCGTTCGGGATAGTGATCAGAGAGTCCACATGTTTGGACAGCTCGGTGATACCCTGCTCCGCAAATGCCATACGCTTTTTGCCTTCAAAATTGAAAGGCTTAGTCACGACAGCAACGGTCAGAATACCTAAATCTTTTGCCACTTCAGCAACCACTGGCGCTGCACCGGTCCCGGTACCGCCGCCCATGCCTGCTGCGATAAACACCATGTCTGCGCCGTCAAGCGCTGCACGCAGAGCTTCACGATCTTCGTCTGCCGCATTGCGACCGACTTCCGGGTTTGCACCCGCGCCCAGACCCTTGGTGATGCCGCTACCAATCTGAATGGTCTGTCCAACCGCCGTTTTACGCAACGCCTGAGCGTCGGTATTCACCGCGAAGAATTCAACACCTTCGATGCGCTCACGCACCATGTGTTCAACGGCATTACCGCCGCCGCCGCCGACGCCGATGACTTTAATCACCGCGTCATTGGTCAGTTCCATAGGTTCAAACATAGTTTCTCTCTCCGTTGTGCCTGTCGCCTGAGACCGTAATCGATGCCGGTCTCATAAAAAATTAAAACTCTTTTCGCAGCCAGCTATTGAGTCGTTTAATCCACGAGCCAACTGATGCCGTTACACGTTTTTCAACTTCAGCTTCACCACTTAAATGGGATTCTTTCCCGTAATGAAGCAACCCCACTGCCGTTGAATAATACGGCTCCTGGGCATAATCTGTCAGACCGGTAATATTGAGCGGCGCACCAATACGCACCTGCGTATGGAACACGCGCTGAGCGCAGGCCGCAAGACCTTCAATTTGCGCAGCACCACCGGTTAACACAATCCCCGCCGCCAGATGATGTTTCACACCCTGCTGGCGAAGTTGTTCCTGTAATTGCAAAATTTCTTCGTTGACCAGGTTAAGCAGCTCGGTATAACGCGGCTCAATGACCTCAGCCAGAGTTTGACGTTGCAGACTGCGTGGCGGACGACCACCGACGCTTGGCACTTCAACGCTCTCATCTTTGCCAACGATAGAACCCAGCGCACAACCATGACGAACTTTAATAGCTTCAGCATCGCTCGGCGGCGTACCAAAGGCATACGCAATGTCGCTGGTGACCACATTCCCTGCATAAGGGATTACTTTGGTATGGCGCAACGCCCCGCCAGTATAAACGGCGATGTCCATTGTACCACCACCAATATCGACCACGCAGACACCCAGCTCACGTTCGTCTTCCGTTAACACGGAATAACTGGCTGCCAACCCGGCAAATATCAGTTGGTCAACTTTCAGTCCACAGCGTTCAACGGCTTTGACGATATTCTTCGCCATGTCGTTGTGGCAGGTAATCAGATGTACTTTTGCCTGCATACGCACGCCGGAAAGACCGACCGGATTTTTAATACCTTCCTGGTAGTCAATCGCGTATTCCTGTGGAATAACATGCAGTACACGATGCTCATCGCGCACACGTACGGATTTTGCCGTATGCACAACATTTTCCACATCTTCCTGGGTCACTTCCTCTTCGGAAATGGGCACCATACCAATTTCATTCTGACAGCTAATATGTTTACCTGAAAGCGCCAGATACACCGAGGAAATCTGGCAATCTGCCATCAGTTCAGCCTGGTCAATGGCGCGCTGTACGCATTTCACCACTGACTCAAGGTCATTCACCCCGCCTTTATCCATACCTCGCGATGGGCAACTGCCCACGCCAATGATATTGACCATACCGTCGGGCAGAACTTCCCCTACTAAAGCGGCTACCTTCGCGGTGCCAATCTCCAGTCCAACTACCAGTTTTCTGTCCGTCGCCTTGATCATTGTTGTTCTGCCTGTGCCTGATTCTGTTGCTGATTAGATTCCTCAGGAGGCAAGGGAACCCAGCCTACTGCTGCTCCTGAGTCATAACGCAAATCAACGTAGCTAATCCGTTTGCCATCGGTTTGCGCCTGCTGCTGTAAAACCGGGTAGAGTTCCACAAAGCGAGCCAAACGTTTTATCGTATCGCCCCTGCCCAGATTGAGCTTAATATCGTTATTAAGCGTTAACTGCCAGGAACGACGAGCGGTCATCGCCGCTTCCTTCAGGGTGAATCTATCCTTAGCCAGCACCTGCCCCATATCGCGGAACCCTTGCAACACTTCACTTGCGCTGCCTTCAGGGCCATACAACATAGGTAATACCTGCTTGTTAGCCCGACCGGTTGGTATGCTGAACGTATTTCCATCGGCATCCACCATATGTTGGTCATTCCAACGCGCTATCGGCACATATTCAACCAGATGAATCTTCAATTCATCAGGCCACTGCTTTCTGACACTCGCCTGCTTAATCCAGGGGAGACGTTCAATCTGACTTTGGATGATGTTCACATCCTGGGTCATAAAGGTTCCCGGTGCGCCAAGCGCCAGGATGGACTGCCGAATATCGTCATTGCGCGTGTAGTGTCGCTCACCGGTCAATACCAGCTTCGACAATGGCAAACGTTGCGCATCTTCCATCCATCCCAACACGACCCAGCCGCTCACAAACACGGTGCACAGCACTGTCAGCAGAAACAGAATTCCTGCAAGACGCGTTCCATTATTGCGGCGTGAGGAGGCTACCTCGTCTTCATCACCGTTTCGCGTGTTCAGCGCAGCCTGCGACATATCAGTCCGCCAACTCCAGAATTCGTACCACCAACTGCGAGAAGCTCAGCCCCGCCTGACGCGCCGCCATCGGCACCAGGCTGTGGCTGGTCATACCCGGAGAGGTATTCGCTTCCAGCAGATAAAACTGGCCATCGCTGTCCAGCATGACGTCAATACGGCCCCAACCTTTACAGCCCAATGCGTTCCACGCTTTCAGGACTAATGCCTGTAATTCGGCCTCCTGGTCAACTTCCAGACCTGCAGGACAGAAATATTGTGTCTCATCAGACAGATACTTCGCCTCATAATCATAGAAGGTTCCCGCGGGTTGGATACGTATTGACGGTAAAATTTCTTCGCCAAGTATCGCAACTGTGAATTCCGGTCCACTGAGCCATTTTTCAATCAGTACTTCTTCATCATGCTGAAAAGCCAATGCTAATGCAGCTTGCAAAGCATTTTCTTCTTCAACTTTTGACATCCCTACGCTGGAACCTTCACGGCTTGGCTTCACAATCAACGGCAAGCCTAACGCAGAAATTCTCGTAACCACTTCATCGCTAAGTCCTTTTTCAAACTCAGCACGGGTCAATGCCACCCATGGCGCAACGGGCAATTCTGCCCCCTGCCACAGCAGTTTGCTGCGTAGTTTGTCCATTGAGATAGCCGATGCCATGACACCGCTACCGGTATAAGGCAAACCAATCTGCTCCAGCATGCCCTGTAACGTTCCGTCTTCACCACCTCGGCCGTGCAGTGCAATAAACACTTTCTGAAAACCCATCGATTTCAGAAGCGTAACGTCGACCTCTTTTGGGTCAACCGGATGTGCATCCACACCGCCTTCGCGCAAACCCGCCAGCACTGCTGCGCCAGAATTCAACGACACTTCTCGCTCTGCGGAGGTTCCCCCTAACAGGACCGCGATTTTATCAGCCATGTTGTTCTTCCTCCGGGTTTTGCGGCTTCAGTTTGATTTCAGCTAAGGAACGCGCGATTTTGCCGATATTTCCAGCGCCCTGCACCAAAATCAGATCATTACCGGTTAATACCGGTGCCAGCATTTCCGCTACCTGGGCCGGATCGGACACCAGAATAGGATCGATCTTTCCGCGACCGCGAATGGTACGGCACAGCGAACGGCTATCGGCCCCCGGAATTGCAGCTTCACCTGCGGCATACACGTCCAACATCAGCAACGCATCAACCTGTGTCAGAACGTTGGCAAAGTCGTCGTACAAATCGCGTGTACGTGTGAAGCGGTGCGGCTGGAACAACATCACCAAATTTTTGTCCGGCCAACCTGCGCGTGCGGCTTTGATCGTGGCATCGACTTCCGTTGGGTGATGTCCATAGTCATCGACCAGCATCGCCGTTCCGGCTTTACCGTTTACTGGCTCAAGCGGGAATTCACCCAGGAAGTCAAAGCGGCGTCCGGTACCCTGGAAACTTTCCAGCGCGCGCAGAATCGCGTCGTCTTCAATACCCTCTTCCGTTGCCACTGCCACGGCTGCCGCCGCGTTCAAGGCATTGTGACGACCCGGCGCGTTCAACGTCACACGCAAATCGGCCATCCCCTGACGCAGCAGCGTGAAGTGACCTTGTGGGCCAATCTGTTGATAATCTTCTACGCGAACGTCAGCATCATCGCTGAAACCATAGGTGGTGGTCTGACGCCCGACGCGCGGCAACAACTCGCGGATTACCGGATCGTCGACACACATCACCGCACGCCCATAAAACGGCAAGTTGTGCAGGAAATTAATAAACGTCTGCTTTAAATTTTCGAAGTCGCCATGGTAGGTATCCATATGGTCAGCTTCGATATTGGTGACAATCGCCACCATCGGCTGCAAATGCAGGAACGACGCATCGCTCTCATCGGCTTCCGCAATCAAATAACGGCTGTGACCCAGACGTGCATGCACACCTGCTGCCTTTACCAGACCGCCGTTCACAAAAGTCGGATCGAGGCCCGCTTCTGCATAAATACTGGAGACCATCGCAGTGGTCGTGGTTTTACCGTGGGTCCCGGCAATGGCGATGCCGTGACGAAAACGCATCAACTCTGCCAGCATCTCCGCACGGCGGATCACCGGGATACGCGCTTCATGGGCCGCAACAATTTCCGGGTTATCCGCAGAAATAGCGCTGGATACCACCACCACGCTCGCATCACGAACGTTTTCCGGGCGATGGTTGAAAAAAATCGTGGCACCCAGATTCGTCAGTTGCTGCGTAACCGGATTCGGCGCTAAGTCAGAACCGCTGATCTGATAGCCTTCATTGGCCAAAACTTCGGCAATACCGCCCATACCAGCACCACCGATGCCGACAAAGTGGATGTGCCGAACGCGACGCATTTCGGGCACGATGGAACGCAGTTTTGCCAGTTGTTGTGTATTCATTCTTTAGCCATTAACTTCTCAGTTCATGCGATGCAAAAGGCATCACCACAATTACACCCGGGCAGCCCGGCTCACTTCAGTTGCAACCCGCTCAGTGGCATCCGGTATGGATGCGGCGCGAGCACGCTCTGCCATGGTTAATAAAGTTTCTCGTGACCACCCGGACAGGGTGCTGACGACGGCATCCACAGTAAACTGCGGCTGCTCAAGAATTTTGGCTGCACCCGCTTTTTCCAGCGGCAGCGCATTCCAGTACTGTTGTCTGTCTTTATGTTGAAACGGCACGAACAGCGCGGGTAAACCTGCGGCAGCAATCTCACTCACCGTCAGTGCGCCTGAACGACAGACCACCACATCCGCCCACGCGTAAGCTGCTGCCATATCATCAATAAATTCAGTGACCTTATGCTGTGGTTGCCCCGCGTCTGCGTAAGCCTGTTCCACGGTTTGCTGCGCACCTTTACCACTCTGATGCCAGATAGTCACTGCGTCGCCAAGTTTTGCCGCGACCTGCGGCAACGTCTGGTTCAGCACACGTGCGCCCTGCGAACCACCGACAACCAGCACCCGCACCGGACCTTCACGACCAGGCAGACGTTCTTCGGGTAACGGCAGTGCAAGGACATCAGTACGCACTGGATTCCCCACCACTTCCGCATTCGGGAAAGCGCCAGGGAAGGCCTGCATCACCTTCGTCGCGATCTTCGCCAGCCATTTGTTCGTTAACCCGGCGATACCGTTCTGCTCATGCAGCACGACCGGAATACCTAACGACCAGGCCGCCAGGCCGCCAGGGCCAGACACATAGCCGCCCATGCCCAGCACCACATCGGGCTTAAACTGCTTCATGATGGCGCGGGCCTGACGCCAGGCATTAAAAATACGTACAGGTGCAGCCAGCAACGCGTTGAGGCCCTTTCCGCGCAAACCGGAGATGCGAATAAAGTCAATGTCAATGCCATGCTTCGGCACTAAGTCCGCTTCCATACGATCGGCGGTGCCCAGCCAACGAACCTGCCAGCCCTGGGCCATTAAATGGTGCGCAACCGCCAGCCCCGGGAAAACATGTCCACCGGTACCGCCTGCCATCACCATTAACCGCTTCGGTTGACCACTCATCGTGCACCTCGTGTAAACGCCTGGGCTTTTTCCAGACGCGTTTCATAATCAATACGTAACAAAAACATGATGGCTGTCGACATGATCAACAAACTCGAACCACCATAACTGATCAACGGCAGCGTCAGACCTTTCGTTGGCAGCATGCCCGCCGCCGCGCCGACGTTTACCAGAGCCTGGAAGCTAAACCAAATCCCGATAGAGCAGGCTAAGAAACCTGAAAAACGGTGGTCAATTTCCAGCGCCTTACGACCGATCGACATCGCGCGAAAAGCGACGAAGAATACCATTAAAAGAGCGAGTACCACACCGATATAACCCAGCTCCTCCCCAATAATGGCGAAGATAAAGTCGGTGTGCGCTTCCGGCAAATACTCCAGTTTTTGGACTGAATTACCCAATCCCTGGCCCCACACTTCACCGCGACCAAAAGCCATCAGAGACTGTGTCAGCTGATAGCCACTGCCAAACGGATCTTCCCAGGGATTCCAGAACGAGGTCACACGGCGAATACGGTACGGTTCGGCGAGGATCAGCAGCACGACAGCGGAAATCCCCATCCCGATGATGGCGATGAACTGCCACAATTTGGCACCAGCCAAAAACAGCATCGCCAGCGTCGTGACGAACAGCACGACCACTGTGCCCAGGTCAGGCTGCGCCAGCAGCAGCACGGCCAGAACCAGAATCACACCCATCGGCTTTAAGAAGCCGCGCAGGTTGTTACGCACCTCATCCACCTTACGCACCAGGTAGTTGGCGAGATAACAGAACAACGACAGCTTGGTAAACTCCGCAGGCTGAATACGCAGTGGCCCCAGCGCAATCCAGCGCGATGCCCCGTTAACCGAGCTGCCTACAACCAGAACGATCAGCAGCATGATGATCGACGCGATCAGCATGGTGGTGCTGTACTTTTGCCAGAACTCCATCGGCAGGCGCAGGGTAATCATCGCCAGACAGAACGCCAGAAAAATATACAGTGCGTCACGCTTAGCAAACAGGAATGGATCGCCTGCCAGACGCTGCCCAACGGGCATTGACGCCGATGTCACCATGATAAAACCGATCGCTGCCAGACCAAACGTCAACCACAACAGCATGCGGTCGTACATGATCAGGCTGTCCGCGTCTTTCTCACGCGAAGCCATCACCCAGCCTTTAAGTGCCGCAAAGACCCACGCCAGGATTCCGAGTCCCGGTACGCGCGGCAGTTTCAGACGAGGGAGAGATAATCGCATCAACCCAACTCCTTCGCCAGGTGGGTAAAGACGTCGCCACGTTGCTCAAAATTCTTGAACTGATCGAGACTGGCACAGGCGGGAGACAGTAGTACCATGTCGCCCGGTTTAACACGCGGGGCGAGCAGACGCATCGCCTGTTCCATGGTTTCTGTTTGTTCCGCCACTTCCGGTCGCAGCGCGGCAAGCTGCGCACCATCACGGCCAAAGCAGTACAGTCGTATGCGATCGCCACTCAGGTAACGGCTTAACGGAGAAAAATCGGCTGATTTCCCATCGCCGCCCAACAGCAGGTGCAGAGTACCCTCAACGTGCAGCCCATTCAGCGCGGCTTCAGTGCTGCCGACATTGGTCGCTTTTGAATCGTTGATCCAACGCACACCGTTATGATTCAGTACCAGTTGGAAACGATGCGCCAGGCCGGTAAAGGTAGTCAATGCTTTCAGGCTGGATGCCCGCGGCAGACCCGCAGCATCCGCCAGCGCTAACGCTGCCAGCGCATTGGTGTAGTTATGTTGACCGGAAAGGGTCATCTCTTTCACGTTCAATACTTTTTCACCCTTCACCCGCAGCCAGGTTTCACCCTGCTGGCGGTTAAGGTGATAGTCACCCATATTGATGCCAAAGCTCACACAACGCTCATCGGCACCGCGAACCGGCATAGTTAACGCATCATCCGCATTGACTACGCACACTTTCGCATTCTCATAAACGCGCAGTTTGGCTGCACGGTACTGCTGCAGTCCAAACGGATAACGGTCCATGTGATCTTCAGTGACGTTCAAAATGGTTGCCGCGACAGCCCGTAAGCTGGAGGTCGTCTCCAGTTGGAAGCTGGACAATTCCAGAACATACAACTCGCGCTCAGCGTCCAGCAACATCAGTGCAGGCAGGCCGATATTACCGCCTACACCGACGTTTACTCCGGCCGCTTTCGCCATTTCACCAACCAGCGTCGTGACGGTACTTTTACCGTTTGAACCGGTGATCGCGACAATGGGGGCCTGTGCTTCGCGGCAGAACAGTTCGATGTCACCGACAATCTCAATTCCCGCATCTGCGGCAGCGCTCAGCGAAGGGTGCGCCAGGGCAATACCAGGGCTGGCGACGATTAAATCAGCGGCCAACAGCCAGTCATCATTCAGGCTGCCAACATGATGCTCAACCGCTTCCGGTAATTTATCCAGGCCTGGCGGCGTCGCGCGGGTATCCATGACGCGCGGCGTGACGCCACGTGCCAGAAAGAAATCCACGCAGGACAATCCGGTCAAACCCAGACCGATAATGACGACTTTTTTACCCTGGTAATCAGCCATGATTAACGTACCTTCAGCGTTGCCAGGCCAATCAGGACCAGCATCAGCGAAATAATCCAGAAACGCACAATCACACGCGGTTCCGGCCAACCTTTCAGTTCATAGTGGTGATGAATAGGCGCCATACGGAAAATACGCTGTCCGCGCAGCTTAAAGGAACCCACCTGCAGAATGACCGACAGGGTTTCCACCACAAATACGCCGCCCATGATCACCAGCAGGAATTCCTGACGCAACAGCACGGCAATAATGCCCAGTGCGCCACCCAGAGCCAGTGAACCGACGTCGCCCATAAAGACCTGTGCCGGATAAGTGTTAAACCACAGGAAGCCCAAACCTGCGCCGACAATCGCCGTACAGACGATAACCAGTTCGCCGGCGTGGCGCAGATAAGGAATATGCAGGTAGTTGGCGAAGTTCATGTTACCGGTCGCCCATGCAACCAGTGCAAAACCGGCGGCTACAAACACGGTTGGCATAATCGCCAGGCCATCGAGGCCGTCGGTCAGGTTGACCGCGTTGCCGGTACCGACAATCACGAAGTACGCCAGCAGGATGTAGAACAGCCCCAGTTGCGGCATGACATCTTTAAAGAATGGCACCACCAGTTCAGTTGCCGGGGTGTCTTTTCCTGCCAGATACAGCGCAAACGCGACCCCTAATGCAATGACCGACATCCAGAAATACTTCCAGCGCGCGATCAGGCCCTTGGTGTCTTTGCGCACCACTTTGCGGTAGTCATCGACAAAACCGATAATACCGTAGCCAACCAGCACCACCAGCACGCACCACACGTACGGGTTGGATGGGTAGGCCCACAGCAGTACGGAGATAACAATCGCAGTGAGGATCATGATGCCGCCCATGGTCGGCGTACCGCGTTTACTAAAGTGTGATTCCGGGCCGTCGTTACGTACGACCTGGCCAAAGGACATTTTTTGCAAGCGGGCGATCATGCGCGGGCCCATCCACAATGAGATGAACAGCGCGGTCAGCAGGCTGACGATGGCGCGAAACGTCAGATAGGAAAAGACGTTGAAGCCGGAATAATATTTGACCAAATGTTCGGCCAGCCAAACTAACATGTTCCATTCTCCTGTAATGCGCGTACTACCTCTTCCATGGCGGCACTACGTGAACCCTTCACTAAAATCGTCATAATCTGATGTTCTGCAATCAGTGTCTTAAGATGCGCGGCCAACGCGGTTTTATCCGCAAAATGCTCGCCAACGCCGCTGGCATGGCTAATTGCCTGACTCAGTTTCCCTGTACTCAGCACGCGGTCGATACCTGCAACCTTTGCAGCCTCACCTACCTGTACGTGGCAGGCTTCGCTTTCCGCGCCAAGCTCTGCCATATCGCCAACCACCAGCACGCGGTAGCCGGGCATTTCGGACAGCACCTGTACCGCTGCGGTCATTGAGCCGACGTTAGCGTTGTAGGAGTCGTCCAGCAGCAGCTGATTTTCTGCCAGTTGAACCGGGAACAGACGCCCCGGCACCGCTTGCAGATCCTTCAGACCCGCTTTCACGGCATCTGGCGTTGCGCCAACCGCCATAGATAGCGCTGCCGCCGCCAGGGCGTTAGCAATATTGTGACGACCCGGCAGGGGCAGCAGAACATCAATGCTTCCGGTTGGCGTTTGCAGCGAAAACTCTGTGCCGTGTGAGGTCACATGAACGTTAGCCGCCGAAAAGTCGCTGTTAGCCGCATTCGGCGAGAAGCGCCAGACTTTGCGATCGCCGATGATGCTCTGCCAGTTCAACCAGTCGTTGTTGTCGGCATTCATAATGGCGACACCGTTCGCTGACAGGCCGGTAAAAATCTCACCTTTTGCCTTCGCCACACCTGCCAGAGAGCCGAAGCCTTCCAGATGCGCGGCGGCCAGGTTGTTCACCAGCGCCGCTTCCGGGCGCGTCAGGCCAACGGTCCAGGCGATTTCGCCCTGATGATTCGCGCCAAGCTCAATCACGGCATAGTCGTAATCGTTGTTTAAGCGCAGCAGCGTCATCGGGACGCCGATGTCGTTATTCAGGTTGCCCGCGGTATACAGGGTGTTACCACACTGGCTCAGAATGGATGCCGTCATCTCTTTGACGGACGTTTTACCGGACGAGCCGGTAAGCGCCACCACACGAGCCGGAACCTGAGCGCGAACCCATGCAGCCAGCTCGCCAAATGCCAGACGCGTATCTTTTACAATCAGCTGCGGAAGGTCGGTATCCAGTGCACGGTTTACCAGCAGTGCGCCCGCGCCATTCTCTTTTGCAGTGTCAGTAAAGTCATGGGCATCGAAGCGTTCACCTTTCAGTGCGACGAACAAACAGCCTGGCGTGACTTTACGCGTATCGGTCGTGACCGCATCGAGGGTCAGATCGCCCCCTTTCAGTTCGCCACCGAGGATTTCCGCCAGTTGGCTGAGCGTTACGCTAATCATGCGATAACCCCCAGCAGACGTGCTGCCGTCACGCGATCGGAGTAGTCGAGACGCTGGGCGCCGACAATCTGGTAATCTTCATGGCCTTTGCCAGCGACCAGCACCACGTCATTTTCTTTTGCCTGCATGATGGCGCTAGTGACCGCTTCAGCACGGCCTTCCATTACTTTTGCCTGCCCGGCATCCAGCATACCCGCCAGAATGTCATTGATAATGGCGCGAGGCTCTTCGGTGCGTGGGTTATCATCCGTAACCACAACGACATCAGCAAACTGCTCTGCAATGGCCCCCATCAACGGACGCTTGCCTTTGTCGCGATCGCCGCCGCAGCCAAAGACGCACCACAGCTTGCCGGTGCAATGCAGACGGGCCGCCTGCAGCGCTTTTTCCAGCGCATCCGGCGTATGAGCATAATCAACCACAACGGTGGTTTTGCCCGGCGCGCTAAACACTTCCATGCGCCCGCAGACCGGCTGCAGCTGTGCCGCCGTTTTCAGTAAATCAGTTAACGGATACCCCAACGCCAGCAGTGTGGCCAGCGCCAGCAGCAAATTGCTGACGTTAAACGCCCCCATCAGGCGGCTTTCAATTTCCCCTTCTCCCCAGGTGGAGGCAAAGCGAATCGTTGCGCCGCTATCGTGATAGTTCACCTCAACGGCTTTCAGCCAACGACCGTGGCAGTTGGGATTGATATGGTCTTCCATCGAGACAGCTACCGCATCCGGCAGCTTCGCCAGCCAGCGGCGACCCACTTCGTCATCCGCATTGACGATAGCCTGCCCACAGTGGTGCGTGGAATACAGCAACCACTTCGCGGCTTCGTAGTGTTCCATATCGCCGTGATAATCGAGATGGTCACGGCTTAAGTTGGTAAATACTGAGGCCGCAAATTTCAGCGCCGCCACGCGGTGCTGAACCAGGCCATGCGATGAAACCTCCATCGCGCCAAAGGTCGCGCCCTGTTCAACCAGTCCCGCCAGCACATGCTGAACGTCAACGGCGGACCCAGTGGTATTTTCCGTCGGGATCACTTTACCCAGCAGGCCATTACCTACCGTTCCCATTACCGCACTGGTTTCGCCAAGCAGTTGGCTCCACTGTGCAAGCAATTGGGTGGTGGTGGTTTTACCGTTCGTTCCGGTCACACCGACCAGACGCATATTTTCAGATGGCTCGTGGTAAAAGCGGCCTGCCAGTGCAGATAAGCGTTCGTTAAGCTGGCTGAGATAGATGACCGGAACGCCGTGCATTTCACGGATTTCGCCGTCTGCGGCCTCATCTTTTGCCTCTGCAATAATGGCAGCCACACCTTGCGCTATCGCCTGCGGGATATATCGACGCCCGTCCGCCTGATGACCCACTACTGCGACAAAGAGATCGCCCGATGCAGCCACACGGCTGTCGAGTGTCATCTCTCGCAGTGCTCGCTCCGGTGCACCCGGCACCCATGGAGCAAGAAGGTCGCGCAAATTACGATCTGCCACCTGTTGCCTCGCCTTGATTATTCACAAATTCATTTTTATCGCCCGTTGTCAGCGCATCCGGTTCGATGTTCATGGTGCGCAGTACGCCGCCCATGATGGCACCGAAGACCGGCGCGGAAACGGCGCCACCGTAATATTTACCCGCCTGCGGATCGTTGATAACAACAACCAGCGCGAAGCGCGGCTGACTCGCAGGCGCAACGCCTGCGGTATAAGCAATGTATTTATTGATATAGCGGCCATCTGGCCCGACTTTTTTCGCCGTACCGGTTTTAATCGCGATGCGATAGCCTTTAATCGCCGCCTTCACGCCGCCACCACCCGGCAGCGCCACGCTTTCCATCATGTGCACCACAGTGCGTACGGTCGACTCCGGGAAGATACGCTCGCCCGGAACAGGAGGGTCAACTTTAGTAATCGACAGTGGGCGATAAACGCCATAGCTGCCGATAGTTGCGTAGACTCGCGCTAACTGTAACGGGGTTACCATTAGCCCATAGCCGAAAGAGAAGGTGGCCCTCTCTATGTCAGACCACCGTTGTTTTTGAGGATATAAGCCACTGCGTTCTCCGACCAACCCCAAATTGGTCGCTTTTCCCAGCCCAAAACGTGAGTAAGTATCTACTAACGCTGAGGACGGCATCGCTAACGCCAGTTTGGAAACACCGACGTTACTCGACTTCTGCAAAACCCCGGTAAGGGTCAATTCGCTATAACGCGCCACGTCTTTAATTTCGTGACCATTAATTCGGTAAGGAATGGTGTTAAGTACGGTATTTTCACGTACCACGCCACGCTGCAGCGCGGTCATCACCACCATCGGTTTAACGGTAGAACCCGGCTCGAAGACGTCGGTAATGGTACGGTTACGCATTGCGTCTTTCGGCGTACCGGTGAGATTATTAGGGTTGTAAGACGGGCTGTTCGCCATCGCCAGCACTTCACCGGTATTAACATCCACCAGAACCGCACTACCTGACTCCGCCTTGTTAAACGCTACGGCGTTGTTCAGTTCACGGTAGACCAGCGCCTGTAAACGCTCATCAATACTCAGCGCAAGGTTATGCGCCGCCTGGCTGTCGGTAGAGGAAATATCCTCGATGACGCGGCCATAGCGGTCTTTACGTACAATACGTTCGCCCGGTTGTCCGGTGAGCCATTTGTCGAAGCTTTTTTCAACGCCTTCAATCCCCTGGCTGTCAACGTTGGTAAAACCAATGAGGTGAGCGGTCACTTCTCCGGAAGGATAGTAACGGCGGGATTCTTCGCGCAGATGAATACCTGGCAGCTTCAGTTTCTTGATGTAGTCGGCCATGTCAGGGTTTACCTGACGCGCAAGATAAATAAAGCGCCCTTTCGGGTTGGCATTAATTCTGCTGGCCAACTGGTCAAGTGGCAGGTTCAACGCGGTTGAAAGTGCTCTCCAGCGCTCGCCAACGCTCACACCGCCTGCGTCATGAACTTCTTTTGGGTCAGCCCAAATCGCCTTAACGGGAACACTCACCGCCAGCGGACGACCTAAACGATCGGTTATCATACCGCGCGATGTGGCAACTTCCTGTACGCGCAGGGAACGCATATCGCCCTGGCGCACCAGCATGTCTGGCGCGATGATTTGCAGCCAGGCAACACGCCCCAGCAAGAAACCCAGCGCCAGCAAAATACAGCCGCACAGTAACGCAAAACGCCAACTGACAAAGTTGGCTTGTTCTTCCTGACGTTTTGGTTTGTGCGTTTTTGCCGCTGCTTTCATGCGTCGCGTTTATCCTTATTTTTGTACTACGATATTTTCTTGTGAGGGATCAACATGCTGCATTTGCAGCTTTTCCGTTGCGATCCGTTCAACACGGCTATGATCACCGAGCGCGTTCTCCTCAAGGATCAAGTTACGCCATTCGATATCCAGCGCATCTCGTTCCAGAACCAACTGCTCACGCTGCGCGGTCAGTAACCGTGTATGGTGTGCGGTTGTCACGACAGTAACCGCCGTCAAAATAATGCAAATGAACAGGCAGAGTGGCAGCTTCCCAAACCGCAAAAGATCGTCACCGATCACGCCAGGCAAAGCATGGCGCTCGTTGCTTCCTATCGATCCTTTAACTTTGCTGAGGGCTTCTGTCACTCTGCTGATCATGCGTTCGTCCTCTCTGCAATACGCAGAACTGAACTACGGGCACGAGGATTTTCAGCTACCTCTTCTTCACCCGGCATCAACTTGCCTAGTGCTCTCAACTCACGACCGCCCAGTTTTTTGATCTGCGCTTCTGTCATCGGTATTCCAGCCGGAACCTGAGGACCGCGGCTTTGTTCACGCATAAAGCGCTTCACAATGCGATCTTCGAGTGAATGGAAACTAATGATCGAAAGGCGACCACCTGGTGCCAGCACGCTGAGCGAGCTTTTTAGCGCCTGCTCTATCTCCTCCAGTTCACTGTTTACCCAAATACGCACCGCCTGGAAGGTACGGGTCGCGGGATGTTTGAATTTGTCTTTTACCGGCATTGCCGCTGCAATGACTTCCGCCAGTTCTTTGGTACGGGTCATCGGTTCTATGCGGTTGCGCTCCACGATGGCGCGGGCAATACGTTTGCCGAAGCGCTCCTCGCCAAAGGTTTTAATCACCCAAGCGATATCAGCTTCATCGGCGGTTTGCAGCCATTCAGCGGCAGACTGACCGCGCGTAGGGTCCATACGCATATCTAGCGGACCGTCACGCATGAATGAAAAGCCGCGTTCGGCATCATCAAGCTGCGGAGAAGACACGCCAAGATCAAGGAGGATTCCATCGATCTTGCCGGTAAGTCCACGCTCGGCTACATACTCAGCCAGCGCAGAAAAAGGTCCATGAATGATGGAGAAACGGGGATCGGTAATCGTCTGGGCAACGGCAATAGCCTGCGGATCGCGATCGATTGCCAGTAAACGTCCCTCTTCACCAAGCTGTGAGAGGATCAGACGTGAATGACCACCGCGACCAAATGTCCCGTCAATGTAGATGCCGTCTGGACGAATATTCAGGCCATTTACAGCTTCATCCAGCAACACCGTGGTGTGTTTATAATTTTCCATCATCTTATAGAGACAAGTCCTGCAATCGTTCCGACAGCGCGCCGGTCACAGACTGCTCAGCGTCGATATCTTCCTTGACCTGTTGATACCAGGTCGTTTCATCCCACAGCTCAAACTTATTGAACTGCCCAACCAGCATCACTTCTTTTGTCAGTCCCGCGTGTTGTCGCAGAATGGGCGCAATCAATAAGCGACCGGCGTTATCCATCTGACATTCGCTGGCATGCCCCAACAATAAGCGTTGTACGCGACGCTCAGCCGGATTCATGCTCGACAGGCGAGATAGCTTCTGCTCGATAACTTCCCATTCAGGCAGGGGGTACAGCAGCAGGCACGGGTGATGGATGTCAATGGTACAAACCATTTGACCGGTAGCGCTCTCAAGCAGTTGATCCCGATAACGGGTAGGCACCGATAAGCGCCCTTTACTGTCGAGATTAACTAACGTTGCTCCCCGGAACATGCCAGTCTCACCCCCAATTACCACTTTATCCCACAAAATCCCACTTAAAGGAGTTTACGGAGCGGAGGAAAACCTTGTCAAGCAAGTCACGGCGCTCAGCGGAGCAAAAAACCCAATGTTTACGGCTAATATCAGCGTTGAGCAAATTTCATACAGCGAACGAAGCAAATTAACGTCATGAATATTTGTAAGAAAAAAATCCAACAACTCATCATTGTTTAAAACAACTCAATATCAACCGAGGAAAATATAAAGTGTCAGTTTGCGACGCGAGCGGCATTTTAGGACAATATGCGGCGAGATAACAGTACCAGTTCATCGGTCTGTACGGCCCGTACGGCCAAGGAAGGCGAGAGATTGCCGCAATTCGGCGGCAAAGTGTTTGTTAATTCGGCAAATCCACACAAGCATGTAACAAAATAATACAAACGTAACGCGTCGTTACGTATCAATAACCCAAAAAAGGATAGTTGCATTTTTAAATTAGGATAATTAAAGAATGAATTTCAGATAATTCTAAAGAATATTCTTAAATATAATGCGGTTATTTCTGAGAATAAAATAGTTGATGGCATCGAAGCATTCTCTCCAATGCCATCAATAGCAGCCACTTAGGTACGGCTAAGGATGCCGCGGCGATACAGATTACGCCGAATGCGCGTTAATCCTGGTTTTGGTTTACGCGGTTCATCAAGGCTTGCAAGGACGATCTCCAGCACACGTTCAGCCACATCACGGTGGCGCTGTGCTACTGCCAACACCGGGCATTGCAGGAAGTCGAGCAGTTCATGATCGCCAAAGGTCGCAATGGCTAAATCAGACGGCAGTTGCCCATCACGACGCAAAGTCACATCCATCACCCCTTGCAATAGCGCAAATGAGGTGGTGAACAGCGCCTGAGGCATCGGATGCGTTTCCAGCCATTTATCAAACAGCTGTGCTGCTGCCTCCCGTTCATAGCTATTGGCATACAGGAAGTGCACTTCACGCGGATCGTCTTTCCACGCGGTACGGAAACCCTGTTCACGCAGGAAACTGACCGATAATTCAGGGAGCGCCCCCAGGTAGAGCACAGTTTCAGCAGGGAATTTACGCAATTCCTCCGCCAGCATTTGGGCATCATCCTGATCTGCACCGACAACACTGGTGAAGTGTTCACGATCCAGCGCACGATCCAGCGCGACAATCGGGAATGAACTGTTCGCCCAACGCTGATAGAACGGATGTTCTGGCGGTAATGAGGTAGATACAATAATAGCGTCAACCTGACGCTGTAAAAGATGCTCAATACAGCGCATTTCGTTATCTGGCTGATCTTCAGAGCAGGCAATCAGCAGTTGATACCCACGCTGACGCGCCTGACGTTCCAGGTAGTTTGCAATGCGGGTATAACTCGTATTCTCCAGGTCCGGGATTACCAACCCGATAGAACGTGTGCGTCCAGCACGGAGCCCGGCCGCCACAGCATTGGGGTGGTAATTATGTTCACGCACCACCGCCATGACTTTTTCGACCGTTTTGTCGCTTACGCGGTATTGCTTTGCTTTGCCATTAATAACGTAGCTTGCAGTCGTTCGCGAAACGCCGGCCAACCGAGCGATTTCATCCAGTTTCACAATTGCCCCTTGCGTAAAATGTACAAACCATAACCTTTAAGATGGCATGGGTTAAATTTATTAACATCTAAGCGCAGAATAATGACTGCGGCAACCGCTTTTGTCTCTGGTTACTGCTGATTTCGCAAAAAAAAAGCGCAACAGGTAGCATCAGCGAAAACGGGTACGTTACCTGTAGGCCGGATAAGGCGTTTACGCCGCCATCCGGCATGACCTCCACGAGGATGCCTGATGGCGCTGTGCTTATCAGGCCTACCGTCGACTATTAACGCATGATTTTATCACCTCGGGAGAGTCCCACCACACCGGAACGGGCCACCTCTACAATCTTGGCGACTTCACGCAGTGTTGCCAGGAAAGCGTCCAGTTTGTCACTGGTTCCCGCCAACTGCACCGTGTAAATAGACGGCGTGACATCGATAATCTGTCCACGGAAAATTTCCGTGTTTCGTTTCACCTCTTCCCGGCCATAACCACTGGCCTGAATCTTCACCAGCATGATTTCTCGTTCAACGTGAGCACCCTGCCCTAACTCACTCACCCGCAGGACATCCACCAGCTTGTGCAGCTGCTTTTCAATTTGCTCAAGGACCTTTTCATCGCCCACGGTCTGAATCGTCATCCGCGATAAGGTCGGATCGTCAGTCGGCGCGACGGTTAGGCTTTCAATGTTGTAACCTCGCTGGGCAAAGAGGCCTATCACGCGCGATAATGCCCCAGACTCATTTTCCAGTAATACTGATAATATCCGGCGCATAGTCAGGTCCTCTCCGTTTTGCTTAACCACATCTCATCCATACCACCACCCCGAATTTGCATCGGGTAGACATGCTCACTGCCATCGACGGTGACATCAACAAATACCAGCCGGTGGTTGCGCACATGTTCCAGTGCTTCACCCAGTTTGCTTTCCAGCTCATCCGGATGATTTATCTGGATACCAATATGCCCATAGGCTTCAGCAAGACGGACAAAATCGGGTAGCGACTGCATATAAGACTGCGAATGACGCCCGGAATAGATCATGTCCTGCCACTGTTTCACCATACCGAGATAGCGGTTGTTAAGGTTGAGTACCAGCACCGGCAGCTCATATTGCAGCGCCGTCGACAGCTCCTGGATATTCATCTGAATACTGCCATCACCGGTAACGCAGACTACCGTTTCATTCGGCAGTGCCATCTTCACCCCTAACGCGGCAGGTAAACCGAATCCCATGGTGCCAAGGCCGCCTGAGTTAATCCAACGACGAGGTTTATCAAACGGATAGTAAAGTGCAGCAAACATCTGGTGCTGGCCCACATCCGAAGTGACATACGCATCACCTTTCGTCAGACGCCAGATGGTTTCAATGACAGCCTGCGGTTTAATGCTCTCACTTTGGGTGTCATATTTCAGGCACTGGCGGGCACGCCAGTGCTCAATCTGTTGCCACCAGTCACGGTTATCATCCAGCGGTTGCTGTGATTTTTCCTGTGGCAGCAGCTCTAACATCTGCTCAAGCACCAGGCGAGCATCGCCAACGATTGGAATATCCGCAGTGACGGTTTTTGAAATAGAGGTGGGGTCGATATCGATATGTAACACGGTCGCATTCGGGCAATACTTTGCCAGATTATTGGTCGTACGATCGTCAAAGCGAACGCCGACCGCAAATATCACATCCGAATGATGCATGGTCATATTCGCTTCATAAGTACCGTGCATGCCCAACATGCCCAGCGCCTGACGATGCGTTGCCGGAAATGCGCCTAACCCCATCAACGAGGAAACGACAGGCAGGTTCAGGGCTTGTGCAATCTGGCCCAGTTGCTCGTGGCAGGCCGCATTCACTGCACCACCACCAACATAAACCACCGGTTTTTTAGCCGCCACCAGCGTTTGCAGCGCCCGTTTGATCTGTCCCTTGTGCCCTGTCGTCGTCGGATTATACGAGCGCATACTTACTGATTCAGGCCAGCTATAAGGCAATTTCTTCGCAGGATTCAGGATATCTTTCGGCAAATCCACAACTACAGGACCGGGGCGACCGCTTGCAGCCAGCCAAAAGGCTTTCTTCAGCACCTGAGGTATATCTTCCGTTTGCTTGACCAGAAAGCTGTGCTTCACCACCGGACGGGATATCCCCACCATATCGCACTCCTGAAAGGCATCGTAGCCAATCAGAGAGGTAGCCACCTGCCCGGAGAGGATCACCAGCGGGATGGAGTCCATGTACGCCGTTGCGATCCCCGTGATCGCATTGGTTGCACCCGGCCCTGAGGTGACCAACACAACGCCCACTTCCCCCGTGGCACGTGCCAGACCATCGGCCATATGGACCGCGGCTTGCTCATGGCGGACCAGCACATGATCAATACCACCGACCGTATGCAAAGCATCATAAATATCGAGGACTGCGCCCCCGGGATACCCGAATACCTGCTTCACACCCTGATCGATGAGCGATCGGACGACCATCTCGGCTCCAGACAACATCTCCATGGCTTGCCTCCACTCTTATAATGAATAACGGTTTAACAACACATTAACCGCTGACGATAAGGCATGGCAATTGACACCGAAGTGGTGGTGTAACCGCGGATAAGAATAAAACGGAGGAAAGAATCGAATAAACGGAGAATTAAACCAGTATAAGCAAATGAAATGACAAATAATCGCTTAAAAATGGGCACTTACAGCGATTACTCTAATTTTTCACCCTCACAGGAAAAAATCAAAAGCAGATTTCAGCATAAAATTTTAAATAAAAATAAAAAAGCAGAATAAACCAGATGTTTCATCGGATTTACCCTGCCATAGGTCACTGCTTACAAATGGAGACTAACAGCTCTTCCATCCATTGATGCCCTTTATCCCGACCAGCGGCTTCATGCCAGGAAAGATAGCAAGTCCGGCTATTCAATTTTAAAGGTAGCGGTAATATTTGCAGTTCTAAAGCCTCGGAGAACTCTTCAGCTAACCAGCGTGGCGCAATAGAAACCAAATGAGTTTGAGATACAATATTCAGCACACTGATTAATGCCATTCCCTGATAAGCAACGCAGGTTTGTTTATCCTGAGTGTCATACCAGGGTTGACTGAATGACGCAAAGCGATCGAGAGAAACTACGGCATGCTGTTCATTATAGACATCACTTTCCAGCAATGGACCGCTAATGCGCGGGTGTTTTTTACTTGCGACTAACACCATCTCATCATTGAATAACGGAATACTGGTGAATTCAGGACGGCGGAATTCTTCATAACTAATAACGAATTCTGTTTCCTGATATCGTAATTGATGTTCTGTATTTTGGTTGAGCGATGATTTAAATACGACATGAATATTAGGTGCAACTTGCTCAACGCGATTGTAAATCAAGGACGTGAGGATATTATCCAATGGGCTACAGACGCAGAGATTAAATACTCGTGAGCTGCTGGCAGGTTCAAAACCGGACCCTGGCAGTTCATTCTGCACCAATTGCAGTGCCTGACGAACAGAGCCAAATAGCTGAAAAGCCCGTGCTGTTGGCTGGATGCCTCGGCCATAGCGCACAAAGAGCTCATCATTAAACATAACCTTCAGACGTGCGACTGCGTTGCTGACTGCAGGCTGCGACATGCCCAGAGAATGCGCTGCGCGAGTAATATTCTGTTCTTGCATCACCGCGTCAAAAACGGTTAATAAATTAAGGTCAACCATGCGCAGCTGCGGCTTCCCCATCTCTAAAAGATTAGGTTTATCTATTATTTTTACTTCTGGCATATTTAACTCCACTGTCACTCTAAACTCCCTTTTCCCAGACGGAGCTCAGAAATAACCTCCGCTAATATGATTTACCATGCATATAAAATAAGAAAAAGGGAAAGCATTAAAATTAGGAAAACATAAAGGCCCTGACCTGAATTAACAAAAACCAATACGAGCGCAGTGTGGCAGAGGTCACTGCACGATGATTCATACGTTTAAATGTCGAAAACAATATAACCATAACCATGGCGAATATACAATCATGCACTAAG
>NZ_JANEWI010000029.1:0-65134 GCF_028069775.1 Citrobacter sp. Igbk 17
GCAATATTTTATTATTTTATAAATATGCATTTAATAAGAATTCGGCCCATTCGGCGGCGTGTTTTTATAAAGATGATGACAAGAATTTGCTATCACAACACGATTTTGACGCACATACAGCCTTCAGGTTGCCAACAATTTGCCGACACCGCTTTTTATAGTAAGTCTCGAAGTATTCTACGAGCCAGCAAGGAGACCGCTGGTAAAGACACGAACTCTGCTTAGAAGGTGTCACAATGAACGATTCACTAAAAGCGCAATGCATTGCCGAGTTTTTGGGTACCGGGCTATTTTTGTTTTTTGGCATTGGATGCCTGAGCGCCTTGAAAGTAGCCGGTGCCAGTTTAGGGTTGTGGGAAATCTGCATTATATGGGGGCTGGGGATCTCACTGGCAGTTTATCTGACTGCAGGGATCTCGGGTGCACATCTCAATCCCGCTATCACCATCGCACTGTGGCTGTTTGCCTGTTTTCCTGGCCGTAAAGTGTTGCCGTACTCCATTGCTCAGGTGGCTGGTGCCTTTGGTGGCGCTCTGCTCGCCTATTTGTTGTATGGCAGTTTGTTTATCGAGTACGAAACCGCCCACCACATGGTGCGGGGCAGCCTCGAAAGTTTGCAGCTTGCCAGCATATTTAGTACTTATCCTGCCGCTGCACTCAGCGTCTGGCAGGCTGCACTGGTGGAAGTTGTGATTACCTCCATTCTGATGGGAATGATCATGGCGCTCACCGATGATGGCAATGGGATTCCCCGGGGGCCGTTAGCACCACTACTGATCGGTATTCTGGTTGCTGTTCTAGGGGCTTCTACCGGGCCGCTTACCGGATTTGCCATGAATCCGGCTCGTGATTTTGGGCCTAAATTGTTCGCATGGATGGCGGGCTGGGGGGATGTCGCGATGACTGGGGGGCGTGATATTCCTTACTTTATTGTCCCGATCGTGGCACCTATCATTGGTGCTTGTGCGGGGGCAGCAATTTATCGTTACTTTATTGGCAAAAACTTACCGTGTAATAGCTGTAAGCTGGAGGAAAATGAGCGTTAGCTTCATGGAAAATGTTTATTTTTGAAATGTAATAACTGTTTTCGTGATCAGGTTTCCTGAACCGCTTAAAAAGTCTCCCAAGAATGGGAGACTTTTGTTATGTTCGAATACGCCTTTTATCATTGCTTTGGATAGCGAGATGAAAGCGGATGTAAATAATATGTTTTATTTATAACAATAAATTAACTGAGAGGTTTTATCATGATTTCTGCGAGTGCCCTGAACTCAGAACTCATTAATAAAATCGCACAGGATTTTGCGCAGGCCACCAGTCTGGCTGTTGTGGTTGTCAATATTCACGGTGATGAAATTTCTGAGCTTTTTAATTTCACCCCTTTTTGCCAGTTGATGCGCCAGCATCCTCAACATAGTACGCGATGTCGTATGAGCGATCGCTGTGGGGGACTGGAAGCTTCAAAATCCGATCAACCTTGCATTTATCGCTGCCATGCCGGACTTACCGACTTCTCCATTCCGCTGGTCATTGCGGGACATCTGGTAGGGTTTGTCTTATGTGGTCAGGTGCGCTTAAGTAATGACGTGGGGCTGGTGGATATTCTGAACGTGGACGACCGTTGGCAAGCCGATCCCGAACTGGTGAGTGAATTTCGTAATGTACCGGAAATGGACTATTCGCGGGTTATTGCCTCTGCTGATTTGCTAAAGCTCATTGTAGAAAATTGTCTTAAAAAACAACTGAATTTCGTCGTAATTAAAGACAATCCGCAACAGTCAGAGCCGGTGCGGGCTAATCGTAGTCCGAACCCTCATGACAGTAAAATGAAGAAAGCCTTGCGTTATATTGATGCGCATTTATCGGACGAGCTTCGTCTGGAAGATGTTGCCTCTCATGTTTATCTCAGCCCTTACTATTTCAGCAAATTGTTCAAAAAATATCAGGGGATAGGATTTAACGCATGGGTAAATCAACAGCGAATGGCGAGTGCCAAAGAGTTACTTTGTCATAGCGACTGGAGCATTGCCAGTATCGCGCGAAATTTAGGCTTCTCACAAACCAGTTATTTTTGCAAAGTTTTCCGTCAAACGTACCAGGTTACGCCGCAGGCTTTCCGTCAGCAAATAAATGTCATCTCATCTGAAGAGACAGCTTAAATAGCAATAATTTGCTATTGCCGATTTTTGATATCGTATGCTATGTCAGTCATTATAAAATGAAAAATAACTACAGCAGTCAATAAATTGTCATAGCGCAACAAAATAATGGTATTTGAAGGATAAACTGCACCAGTTTTTATTTTTGTGATGAGATACAGTGTCTGTGTGAAAGACTTTCTTTATTCTTTAATGACGCTTTCATTCAAAAAATGAACATATGAATAAACGGGTTGAGGCCATAACATTGGTTGAATGTACCCGGCAAGATATTAAATTGAATTATTGTCATGAGGTCGTGAATTTGCCTCAAGACACAGAGCCAAATTAAATCGGCTCTTGAACTGACAGGTTTGCCACATTTGTGGTAGGGAAGGGGGTGAGAATCCCCCGCAGCCCCCGCTGCTGTGATGCTGACGACCCCGTATAGACCACTGATCGCAAGATTGGGAAGGACGGGCGAGGACGACGCTAAGCCAGAAGACCTGCCTGTCGGTGACTACCAACAACTTCGGTGGGAAGTGGGTTGCGCAGATGCATACAGTCGAGAGACTGGGTATCTATACACCCCTACCACCCTGAACAGGATCAGGGTATGGCGGCCAGTTTTCACGCATTTGTTCTTGCAGGTACCGGTAGCGGCTGTGGCAAAACCACGGTAACGCTGGGCTTGTTGAGCCTGATGAAAAAGCGCGGTTTACGCGTCCAGCCATGCAAAGTCGGTCCTGATTACCTTGATACTGGCTGGCACACCGCGGTATGTGGTACGGCTTCCCGCAATCTTGATAGCTTCATGCTACCCACCTCTACACTGAATGCCTTATTTTGCGAGCAGATGCGGCACGCGGATATTGCCGTTATCGAAGGCGTTATGGGGTTATATGACGGCTATGGCACAGACCCTGATTACTGCAGTACTGCGGCGATGGCGAAACAGTTGGGCTGCCCGGTCATCTTGCTGGTTGACGGTAAGGCGGTTTCCACTTCGATAGCCGCCACGGTGATGGGATTCCAGCATTTTGATCCCAGTCTGAACATTGCAGGCGTGATTGTTAATCGGGTCAACAGCGAAACACATTACCAGCTACTCAAAGTTGCGATTGAGCGTTATTGCTCCGTGCCTGTATTGGGCTATGTTCCTCGCATGGAGGGCGTCGCGCTCCCTGAGCGTCATTTGGGGCTGGTTACCGCTCGTGAGTCAGTTATCAACCAGCAGCCGTGGCAGGATTTTGCCGCGATGCTGGAACAGACGCTGGATATCGACGCGCTGCTGGCCTTAAGTGCGTCAGACAACCTTCCTGTTGGTGAATGGCCCGCCCTGCCTGCTGCAGACGCAGGCGCAGGGTTAACGCTGGCCATTGCTGATGACGAGGCGTTCAACTTTTATTATCCGGATAACATTACGTTACTGGCGCGTACGGGCCTCAACATTGTTCGTTTTAGCCCGCTGCACGATACCTGTTTACCGGACTGCCAGATGATCTGGTTAGGCGGTGGGTATCCGGAACTGCATGCTGCGGCCCTGGCCCGTAATGTCACCATGCTGGAGCAATTGCGAGCGGCACATCAGCGTGGCGTCGCTATTTATGCAGAGTGCGGAGGGTTGATGTATCTCGGTAGCTCGCTGGAGGACAGCAACGGCGATCGCTGGCAAATGGTAGATATCATTCCGGGGCACAGCAAAATGGGCAAACGGCTGACCCGGTTTGGTTACTGCGAGGCGCAAGCCACACAGCAAACATTGCTGGCAACGGCCGGTGAAGTCCTGCGCGGGCATGAATTCCACTATTCCGATTTTACCCCTGAAACTCCGGCGGTAATGAGTTGCCGCAAGGTGCGTGATGGCAAAACGCTGCAGGCCTGGTCAGGCGGATGGCAGGTCGGAAATACCTTCGCCAGCTACCTGCACGTTCATTTTGCCCAGCGCCCCGAAATGCTCAATCACTGGCTGGCCGCTGCGAGGAACGCGCTATGACGATACTTGCATGGTGCGTTGCCTGGCTGCTGGATTTTATCATTGGCGATCCGCAGAACTGGCCTCACCCGGTGCGCTGGATTGGCAACCTTATCTCCGCAGTCCAGCGAGTCATTCGGCGTTATTGCCATCGTGATAGCACGCTGAGAATCGGCGGTGCCGTGATGTGGATCGTGGTGGTCGGTGTGACATGGGGCGTTTCCTGGGGAGTGCTGACGCTGGCGAATTCCATTCATCCGTGGCTGGGATGGGGCGTAGAGGTGTGGATGATCTTTACCGTGCTGGCGGGGCGTTGTCTGGCGAATGCTGCGCTGGATGTTGAGCGTCCATTGCGTGCCAATAATCTCGCCGAAAGTCGGGAAAAACTTTCCTGGATTGTGGGACGTGATACCTCACAGCTGCAACCAAAACAGATCAACCGCGCCGTGGTGGAAACCGTGGCGGAAAACACCGTTGACGGCATCATCGCGCCGCTGTTCTTTCTCTTACTGGGCGGTGCGCCGCTGGCGATGGCCTACAAAGCGGTGAATACCCTCGATTCAATGGTGGGGTACAAACATGAAAAGTACCGTGCTATCGGCATGGTCAGCGCCCGTCTGGACGATGTCGCTAACTTTATTCCGGCAAGACTGAGCTGGTTGTTGCTGGGTGTGGCGGCGTTTTTATGCCGCCAGGACGGCGCACGCGCTTTGCAGATTGGCTGGCGTGATCGCTACAACCATAGCAGCCCAAACTGCGCGTGGTCGGAAGCTGCTGTGGCCGGCGCATTAGGTATTCGCCTGGGGGGACCCAATGACTACTTTGGCGAACGCGTTGAGAAACCGTGGATTGGCGATCAACAACGAGACATTTCTGTAGACGACATTTCCCAAACGATTCGATTGATGTGGGTAGCATCGACCCTGGCACTGGCGCTTTTTATTGCGCTGCGCTGGCTGTGGGTCGGTGTCGCCTGAGGACAACAAAATGCACTATATCCAGCAACCTCAAGCGATTGAGGCCAAAAGTTTCGACATCATTGGTGAGATTATCAGTGAAACCCGCCCGGATTATCAGTTTGCCAGTCCGTTGCATGAAGCCATCATCAAGAGGGTGATCCACACAACCGCGGATTTCGACTGGCTGGACATTCTGTGGTTTTCCAGCGGTGTACTGGAACAGTTTTGCGCAGCATTGAGTCGCCCGAGTGTGATTTATACCGATACCACGATGGCGCTTTCCGGGATCAACAAAACCCTGCTGGCAAAATTCGGTGGCGAATGCCGCTGTTACATCAGCGACCCACGCGTGGTGCGGGCAGCAAAAGAACAGGGGATCACGCGTTCAATGGCTGCAGTCGACATTGCCGTGAAGGAAGAAGGCGAAAAACTGTTTGTCTTTGGCAACGCGCCAACCGCGTTGTTCCGGCTGCTGGAACATGATGCACCTGTCAGCGGTGTGGTTGGCGTACCGGTAGGATTTGTTGGCGCGGCGGAGTCGAAGGACGCACTGACACAAAGTCATCTGCCCGCCATTGCCGCATTAGGTCGCAAAGGTGGCAGTAACGTCGCTGCCGCTATCGTCAACGCCATGCTTTATCACATGCAGGGGGCGCGATGAGCGACCAGTCCTTCGATACGCCAGTGTGGCACAACGGTAAAGCGCTGCGTAAAGGGTACACCACGGGATCGTGTGCGACGGCGGCGGCAAAAGTCGCTGCGTTGATGGTGCTGCGCCAGCATCTGATCCATCAGGTTTCCATTGTGACGCCTTCCGGGGTGACGTTATGCCTGAACGTGGAATCACCGCATATCGAAGGGCAACAGGCGATTGCCGCCATCCGCAAAGATGGTGGTGATGATGTGGACGCCACGCATGGGATGCTGATCTTTGCCCGCGTGACGTTAGACGATAGCAAAGAAATTGTCTTACAGGGCGGTGAAGGTGTCGGTACGGTGACCCGTAAAGGGATTGGTTTGCCGGTGGGCAGTTCGGCGATTAACCGGACACCTCGTCAGACCATTGAGTCCGCAGTACGTGAAGCGATTGGACCAAATCGTGGGGCAAACATCGAGATTTTTGCGCCTGAAGGTGAAGAACGGGCGCAAAAAACCTACAACTCGCGCCTGGGGATTCTGGGCGGTATTTCGATCATTGGTACCACGGGCATTGTTACGCCGATGTCGGAAGAGAGCTGGAAACGTTCGCTATCGCTGGAACTGGAGATCAAACGCGCGGCAGGACTGGATCGCGTCGTACTGGTACCGGGTAACCACGGTGAACGTTTTGTGCGTGAACAAATGGGGATCGACACACAGGTTGTAGTCACTATGAGCAACTTTGTCGGTTACATGATTGAAGAAGCGGTGCGCCTGGGATTCCGCCAGATCGTGCTGGTTGGCCACCCTGGCAAACTTATCAAAATCGCGGCAGGGATCTTCCATACCCACAGTCATATCGCTGATGCCCGCATGGAAACGCTGGTGGCTCACCTCGCATTACTTGGCGCGCCGTTGGAACTGCTGACGCTGGTCAGCGACTGTGACACGACCGAAGCTGCGATGGAACATATCGAAGCATACGGTTTTCAACACATTTACAACCATTTGGCGAAGCGTATTTGTATGCGCGTCCTGCAAACCCTGCGTTTTACGAAAAATCCCCCGACCTGCGACGCCATCATGTTCTCTTTTGATAATCAGGTCCTCGGCAGCAATCGTCCGGTCGCGGAGATCGCAGAGGAGATGGAATGTTAACTGTTGTTGGGATGGGACCCGCTGGGTTGCATTTGATGACGCCGGTGGCGCGCGACGCGGTTGCAAAGGCCGATGTGCTGGTCGGTGGTAAGCGGCATCTGCAGCAGTTCCCGGATTTTGCCGGTGAACGGTTTGCTCTTGGCGCCAATATTCCGGATCTATTGAACTGGATAAGCGAACATCAGGCGCGAAACGTGGTGGTACTGGCCTCAGGCGACCCGCTGTTCTACGGCATTGGCACGCGGATGGTGGCGCATTTTGGTATTGAAAATGTGCGCATTATTCCCGGTATTAGCGCCGTTCAGTATCTGTGTGCACAAGCTGGTATTGATATGAACGACATGTGGCTCACCAGTAGCCACGGTCGCAGTGTCTGTTTTGATGAACTGGCTCGACACAACAAGGTTGCGATGGTGACTGATGCGCTGTGTGGCCCGCGTGAAATTGCACAGCAGTTGGTGGCCAGAGGCAAAGGACATCGCTGGATGGTGATTGGCGAAAACCTGGCGATGGACAATGAACGTATCCACTGCCTGCCTGTAAGCAAAATTACAGCCGACTATGACATGAATGCAGTGGTGATCCTCGATGAAAGATGAGCTTTTTCTACGTGGAGAGAAAGTGCCGATGACCAAAGAAGCGGTACGTGCACTCGCCCTCTCAAAACTTGAATTACACCGCGCCAGCCATCTGATTGATATCGGCGCGGGAACCGGCAGCGTGTCGATTGAGGCGGCGTTGCAATATCCAGGGCTGCGTATCACGGCGATCGAGCGTAATCCGGATGCACTCAGGCTGCTGGATGAAAACCGTCAGCATTTTGCCTGCGCAAACATCGATATTTTTCCCGGTATCGCGCCGATGACGATTGCGGAAAAAGCCGATGCCATTTTCATGGGTGGTAGCGGCGGCCATCTGACCGATCTGATCGACTGGTCAATGCGTCAGTTACATCCCGCAGGGCGATTGGTGATGACATTTATCCTTCAGGAAAACCTCAACACCGCTCTGGCTCATCTGGACCACCTTGGCATTCAGGGTGTGGATTGCCTGCAACTGCAGGTTTCCTCACTTGCCACGCTGGGTAGTGGTCACTATTTCAAACCGAATAACTCCGTATTTGTTATCGCCTGTCAGAAGGAAGGAACCCATGTCTGAGATTTTTGATCCCCGTAGTGTGTGGTTTGTTGGCGCAGGTCCTGGCGATCGCGAGCTGATTACCCTCAAAGGTTACCGGTTGCTCCAGCAGGCACAGGTGGTTATCTATGCCGGATCGCTGATTAACACTGAATTACTGGAATATTGCCCGGCCGGAGCGGAATGTCATGACAGCGCCGAACTGCATCTGGAGCAGATCCTTGATCTGATGGAAGCGGGCGTGAAAGCCGGTAAAACCGTCGTGCGTCTGCAAACCGGTGATGTTTCCTTGTATGGCTCTGTGCGTGAGCAAGGCGAAGAGCTGACCAAACGCGGGATCGACTGGCAGGTGGTGCCTGGCGTTAGCGCATTCCTGGGCGCGGCTGCGGAGTTGGGCGTCGAGTATACCGTACCGGAAGTGTCGCAGAGTCTCATCATTACCCGTCTGGAAGGTCGCACGCCGGTACCGGAACGTGAACAACTGGAGTCGTTTGCCAGTCACCAGACATCGATGGCGATTTATCTTTCCGTCCAACGCATCCACCGGGTTGCTGAGCGTCTGATTGAAGGCGGTTACCCGGCGGCCACGCCAGTGGCGGTGATCTACAAGGCAACCTGGCCGGAAAGTCAGACCGTGCGCGGTACCCTGGCAGATATTGGCGACAAAGTTCGCGACGCAGGGATCCGTAAAACGGCGCTCATTCTGGTCGGTAACTTCCTGGGCTCGGAGTATCACTACTCCAAACTCTATGCGGCGGATTTTAGCCATGAATACCGTAAAGCCTGAATCACTCGCGCTATTTTGCCTGACCCCCGGCGGCGTTGTGCTTGCTAAACGTCTGGCGGCGATGCTGCCGGTAACCTGTTTCACCAGTGAAAAACTGCTGGAGGAGGGATTTATTCCTTTCGACAACGGTTTTGCTAACACCGCGCGCGATGCGTTTGCGAATTACTCAGCGCTGATTTTTATCGGTGCAACCGGCATTGCCGTGCGTGTGCTGGCTCCGCTGGTCAATGACAAATTTTGCGATCCGGCGGTGGTGGTCATTGATGAACGTGCCCAGCATGTCATTAGCCTGCTCTCCGGCCATGCGGGGGGCGCTAACGCACTGGCGCGTTATCTGGCGGGAATGCTGGGGGCTGACCCGGTCATTACCACCGCGACGGATGTTAACGATATGGCGGCGCTGGACACACTGGCGTTTCAGTTAAATGCCCGTATGAATGATTTCCGCTCGGCGGTCAAAATCGTTAACCAGATGCTGGTCAGCAACAAACGGGTTGGTCTGTGGTGGGACGACGAACTGGCACAGGACGTCAGCCATTGCGACCGCCGTGGATTTATCACGGTGACCGATCTCAATCAGCTGCCTGAACTGGATGCGCTGATTTGTATTACCTTGCGCAACAATCTGCCTGAGCTGCCCGTTGTGCACTGGAAGCTGGTACCGCAGCGAGTGGTTGCCGGAATTGGCTGTCGTCGGGATACGCCGTTCCCACTGTTAGCTGCGCTGCTGGCACGCCAACTCGAAGCCCAACGCTTCGACCCACTGGCGTTAAAAGCAATTGGCAGCATCACGCTGAAAAAAGACGAACAGGGGCTTATCCAACTGGCCTCCTGTTGTCGTGTGCCTTTCGAAACCTTTACCGCTGACGCGCTGCGTGAGCATGAACACCGTTTTCCGGCCTCATCGTTTGTACGCAAAACGGTGGGTACAGGAAGCGTTTCTGGTCCTGCAGCCTGGCTGCTGAGCCACGGACAACTGTTAGGCGAGACCCTGCGCGAACAGGGCGTCACGATCACTTTGGGAGTTTCACACTGATGTTAAGCGTAATTGGAATTGGACCAGGCTCGCAGGCAATGATGACCATGGAAGCCGTTGAAGCTCTCCAGGCGGCGGAAATCATTGTTGGCTATAAAACCTACACCCATCTGGTAAAGGCGTTCACCGGCGATAAGCAGGTGATCAAAACCGGGATGTGCAAAGAGATTGAACGTTGCCAGGCCGCAATTGAACTAGCACAGGCTGGCCACAACGTGGCGCTGATTAGCAGCGGCGACGCCGGGATTTACGGTATGGCCGGGTTGGTGCTTGAGCTGGTCAGCAAGCAAAAACTGGATGTTGAGGTTCGGCTGATCCCTGGGATGACGGCAAGTATTGCCGCCGCCTCATTGCTTGGCGCACCGCTGATGCACGATTTTTGCCATATCAGCCTGAGTGACCTGTTAACGCCGTGGCCGGTAATTGAAAAACGCATTATTGCCGCCGGTGAAGCTGACTTCGTTATCTGTTTCTACAACCCGCGCAGTCGCGGTCGTGAAGGTCATCTGGCGCGTGCATTTGAACTGCTTTCCGCCAGCAAGAGCGCACAAACACCCGTAGGTATCGTGAAGTCGGCCGGTCGTAAAAAACAGGAAAAATGGCTGACTAAGCTCGGTGATATGGATTTTGAACCGGTGGATATGACCAGTCTGGTGATTGTCGGCAACAAAACCACCTATGTACAGGATGGGCTGATGATTACACCACGGGGTTATGTGCTGTGAATTACGGTGATGTGCTGGTTATGGGTGGCACCAGCGATGCGCGCATGCTGTGCCAGCAACTGGATGCGGCAAATGTCGCTTACACCCTGTCGGTGGCGACGCCGACAGGTAAGCAACTGGCAGGTGACATCAAAGGTCAGGTTCGCTGCGGGCGTCTGGAACGCGAACAAATGATTGCCTGGTTGCAGGAAAACCGGACGCGCTGGGTGATTGATGCGTCACATCCTTATGCCGAGGTGGTGAGCCGCAACATCATGAACGCCTGTGAAGCGGCCGGCGTGTTGTTGAGCCGCTATCAGCGACCTGAACAGTTGAGTGATTTAACTCACCCGCATCTGCACACCGTACAGAGCATCCAGCAAGCATGTGAAACAGCACGTCGTTTTGGCGAACGCGTGTTGCTGACAACCGGCAGTAAAGATTTGGCTATCTGGCGTGCAGGCTTGCCTGAAAAAACGCTGCTGGCACGCGTACTGCCTGTGCCAGAGGTGATTCAACAGTGCGCGGATCTGGGGTTTGGCGTGGGCGAAATCTTCGCGCTGTGTGGGCCGTTTAGCGCCGAGTTCAATGCCGCGTTTTATCGCCAGTGTCGGGCGGATGTGATGATCACCAAAGCGTCAGGCGCGGAAGGGGGTTATCAGGAAAAAGTTCAGCCCTGTCTGGATGCAGGTATTCCCTGCATCGTGATTACACGCCCGGCACCGTTGGTGACGGGAGAAGAATTACTGGAAAGTCAGGCCGCATTTGGGGCGCGTTTAACGCGCTGGCTGGCCGCTGCTTAAGGAGTAAGAGATGAAAAAGGCGCTTCTGGTGGTCAGCTTTGGCACCAGCTATCACGACACCTGTGAGAAGAATATTGTGGCCTGCGAGCGCGACCTTGCGGCCAGTTGCCCCGACCGCGATCTGTTCAGGGCATTTACCTCCGGGATGATCATCCGCAAGCTCAAACAGCGGGACGGTATTGAGATCGACACGCCACTGCAGGCGCTGCAAAAGCTGGCGGAGCAGGGGTATCAGGATGTGGCTATTCAGTCGCTGCACATCATTAATGGTGACGAATACGAGAAAATTGTTCGTGAAGTCCAAAGTATGCGCCCGCTGTTTTCACGCCTGACTTTGGGGGTGCCGTTGTTGAGCAGTCACGATGATTACGCACAACTGATGCTGGCGCTGCAACAGCAGATGCCGACGTTAAGTGAGCGTGAAAAAGTCGTGTTTATGGGTCACGGTGCCAGTCATCACGCCTTTGCTGCTTATGCCTGTCTCGATCACATGATGACAGCGCAGCGCTTCCCGGCTCGCGTAGGTGCAGTAGAAAGCTACCCGGAAGTTGAGGTGCTGATCGAAAGCTTAGGCCAGGAAGGTGTGACGGCGGTTCATCTTATGCCGCTAATGCTGGTTGCAGGTGACCACGCTATCAATGATATGGCCTCTGATGAAGAGGATTCGTGGAAAACGTTGTTTAACGCAGCAGGCATTCCGGCTACGCCATGGCTCAGCGGTCTGGGTGAGAATCCGGCGGTTCGTGCCATGTTCGTCGCCCATTTACAGCAAGCGCTGAGCGTAGCGTTGGAGGAAGCAGCATGAGTGGCAAATTGTATGCACTGAGCACCGGGCCCGGTGCTGCCGATCTGGTCACCGTGCGTGCAGCACGCACCCTTGGGACGCTGGATATTCTCTATGCGCCGGCCGGGCGTAAAGGTGGCGATAGTCTGGCGTTGTCGATCGTACGTGAATATATCGGTCAGCAAACTGAAGTTCGCTGCTGCCATTTCCCGATGAGTGCTGATAGTGCTGAAAAAGAGGCTGTCTGGGATGAGGTCGCCGCTGCGTTGGTTCAGGAAGTGGACGCGGGTAAACAGGTTGGTTTTATTACCCTCGGCGATGCCATGTTATTCAGTACCTGGATCTTTTTACTCCAGCGTATTGGTCATCCAGACTGGTTAGAAATTGTCCCCGGCGTCACCTCGTTTGCCGCGATTGCGGCACGTTCAAAAACGCCGCTTGCTATGGAGCAACAGTCCCTGGCAGTGGTCTCCTGTACCGCGCCGGAAAGTGAAATCCAGCATGCTTTAACACAGCATGACAGCCTGGTGCTGATGAAGGTGTACGGTCGTTTTGCGCGCATCAAAGCGCTGCTGCAACAAGAAGGCTTGCTGGACTGCGCATTGATGATGTCTGAAGCCACGCTGCCAGGTGAGCAGTGCTGGCGCCATCTGAATGAAGTGAGCGACGATCAGCCGCTGCCTTATTTCTCAACCATTCTGGTTAATAAACAGTGGGAGTATGCACAATGAAGCTTGAACAACAGCTCAAACAGCTGTCTTTCAGCGGGTTAGCTGCGGCACTATTACTGATGATTGTTCCTGAGCAGGCGTTTGCGATGCACATTATGGAAGGCTTTTTGCCACCGATGTGGGCGCTGGCCTGGTGGCTGCTGTTTCTGCCTTGCCTGTGGTACGGGTTAGTGCGTCTGCGCCAGATCGTACAGGAAGATAACCACCAGAAAGTCCTATTGGCCCTGTGTGGAGCCTTCATTTTTGTCCTGTCGGCGCTAAAAATTCCTTCCGTTACCGGGAGCTGCTCACATCCGACAGGGGTGGGGCTGGCGGTTATCCTGTTCGGGCCGGGGGTGGTGGCGATTCTTGGGGCAATCGTCTTGCTGTTTCAGGCGCTGTTACTGGCCCACGGCGGTTTGACAACGCTTGGTGCGAACGGTATGTCGATGGCGGTAATCGGCCCGGTTGTTGGGTATATGGTGTGGAAGATGGCCTGTCGCGCGGGGTTCCGTCGTGATGTTTGCGTCTTCCTGTGCGCCATGCTGGCAGACCTCGTGACCTATTTCGTCACCTCTGTGCAGTTGGGCGTCGCCTTCCCGGATCCCTCTGCGGGGGCGATGGGATCAATTATCAAATTCATGGGTATCTTCTGTCTGACGCAGGTTCCAATTGCGATCGCAGAGGGGCTGCTAACCGTGATGATTTATGACCAGTTAACCAAACGCCAGTTGATTACCGCACAAGGACATTAACGATGAAAAAGACGCTGATTTTATTAGGGATGGTCATTGCGCTGGTGGTCCTGCCGTTTTTCATCAACCACGGTGGAGAATACGGCGGTTCGGACGGTGAAGCGGAAAGCCAGATTCAGGCTATCGCGCCACATTATGAGCCGTGGTTCCAGCCATTGTATGAACCTGCAAGCGGTGAAATTGAAAGCCTGCTGTTTACGCTACAGGGTTCGTTGGGGGCTGCCGTGATTTTCTATATCCTGGGGTATACCAAGGGCAGGCAGCGCCGTGATGACCGGGCTTGACAGACTCAGCTACCAGAGCCGCTGGTTTCATGTCTCACCGCAGCGAAAATTCTTGCTCTGGCTGGTGATGATGGTTCTGGCCTTTACTCTGCCCCCGCTGGGGCAGGGTATCGAGATGTTGCTGATAGCGGTACTCAGTTGCTGGTTACTGCGGGTTTCTTTCTGGCGTTGGTGTCGTTGGATGGCGTTACCGTTTGGCTTTCTGCTGGTGGGCGTTGTGACGATTTTGTTTAGCGTCAGTCGCGACCCGCATACCTTACTGGCCAGCATGCCCGTGGGCAGTTTCTGGCTGGGGATCACCGCATCGGGCATACACACGGCCAATGAGACGTTCTGGCGAAGCCTTGCGGCGCTGGCTGCAACGTTCTGGCTGGTGCTGAATTTACCGTTTCCGCAGTTAATTATCCTGCTCAAACGTGCACATGTCCCACGGCTGATGACCGAGCTGATTCTGCTGACCTGGCGATTTATTTTTATCCTGTTAGACGAGGCACTCGCCATTCATCGCGCACAAACGCTGCGTTTTGGTTATCGTAGCTTGCCGTTGGGCTATCGCTCTTTGGCGATGCTGGTGGGATTATTGTTTACCCGCGTGTTGATCCGTTATCAGCAAATGACCACCACACTGGATATCAAACTGTATCAGGGTGATTTTCACCTGTAAGGAAAAGTATGCTTGCCACCTCAGCGCTTTGGTTTCGCTACCAGGATGACCCGATTCTCAAAGGGCTAACGCTGGACTTTTCTCAACATGCCGTCACCGGACTGGTGGGGGCCAATGGCTGCGGGAAGTCCACGCTGTTTATGAACCTGAGTGGTTTACTGCGCCCACAACAGGGGGCGGTGATGTGGCAAGGAAAACCACTGGATTACAGCAAGCGCGGCCTGCTGGCGCTACGTCAGCAGGTGGCAACGGTATTTCAGGACCCCGATCAGCAAATCTTTTATACCGATATCGATAGTGACATCGCGTTTAGCCTGCGTAATCTGGGCGTGGACGAGGCTGAAATTACCCGTCGGGTGGACGATGCCTTAACGCTGGTCGATGCTCAACATTTTCGCCATCAGCCCATTCAGTGTCTCAGCCACGGACAAAAAAAGCGCGTGGCGATTGCGGGGGCGCTGGTGCTGCAAGCGCAGTATTTGTTACTGGATGAACCCACCGCCGGTCTCGACCCATCAGGGCGTACGCAGATGATCGAGATTATCAAACGCATCGTGGCGCAAGGTAATCATGTGGTTATTTCCAGCCATGATATCGATCTCATCTATGAAGTCAGCGATGCGGTGTACGTTTTACGTCGCGGAGAAGTGCTGACGCACGGTACGCCGGGTGACGTGTTCGCCCGTACCGATCTTATTGAACAAGCTGGGTTAACTCAGCCATGGCTGGTGAAATTGCACACCGAGCTGGGTTTCCCGCTGTGTAAAACAGAGGCTGAATTTTTTAGCTGTATGCGAAAGAACGCACTGAAGGAGGCGTCATGACGCAGGCAATAATGTTGCAGGGAACGGCATCTGATGTTGGCAAAAGCGTGCTCGTCGCCGGGCTGTGTCGTATTTTTTATCAGGATGGATTGCGTACCGCGCCGTTCAAATCGCAGAACATGGCGTTGAACTCAGGCATTACGCCGGAAGGAAAGGAGATGGGGCGCGCGCAAATATTTCAGGCTGAGGCGGCAGGGATAACGCCGGATGTGCGTATGAACCCTGTGCTGCTTAAACCGACCAGCGATCGTAAAGCACAGGTCGTGTTGATGGGCAAAGTGGCAACTGATATGGATGCGGTCAGTTACCACGAGTACAAACCGCGGCTGCGTGAACAGATTATTTCAGTTTATAACAGTCTGGCGCAGGAGTTTGACGTTGTCGTGCTGGAAGGGGCGGGCAGCCCGGCTGAAATCAACCTGCGCGATCGCGATATCGTCAATATGGGGATGGCGGAGATGGCGCGCTGCCCGGTCGTCCTGGTGGCGGATATCGATCGCGGTGGGGTATTTGCCTCCATTTACGGCACACTGGCGCTGCTGCACGACCATGAACGCGCCAGAGTCAAAGGGGTCATCATCAACAAGTTTCGCGGTGATGTGGCGTTGTTGCACTCCGGCATTGAACAAATTGAGGCGCTGACCGGCGTTCCGGTGTTGGGCGTGATGCCATGGCTGGATGTAGACCTCGAAGACGAGGATGGCGTCGCACTGCAAAAAGGGAAGTACATACGCACGGATAAGCGAGATATAGAGATAGCCGTAGTCCAACTGCCACATATCTCAAACTTTACCGACTTCAACGCGCTTGCCGCTCAACCGGATGTTCGTGTGCGCTATGTGCGCCACCCGGAGGAGCTGGCGGGAGCCGATCTGGTGATCCTGCCGGGCAGTAAAAATACGCTGGGCGATCTGGTCTGGTTACGTGAAAGCGGTATAGCCCACGGCGTGTTGCAATTACACCGTCAGCGTGTACCGGTGATCGGAATTTGCGGTGGCTACCAGATGCTCGGAGACACCATCATTGATGATGTGGAGTCAGGACTCGGCACGCTGCCGGGGCTCGGGCTGCTGAATATCGTGACCCATTTTGCCCAGCATAAAACGACGACCCAGGTGGCAGGGGTGATGTCTTCCACGCTGCCGGACTGGCTGGCGGGTGTTGCGGAGCTATCCGTACGCGGCTATGAAATTCATATGGGTGAAACGCAATTAACAGATGACTGCCAGCCCGTCATGACGCTGCATAAAAACGGTGGTGCTATGGCTGACGGTGCGGTGAGCTCAGATGGACTGGTATTGGGTACCTATCTGCACGGTCTGTTTGACAGTGATGAATTCACCCGTGCGCTGGTCAACGGCCTGCGTGAACGCAAAGGGCTAACCGCGCTGGATTCCACTTTCCAATACGCGCAATATAAATCGCAGCAGTTTGATCTGCTGGCGGATGCGATGCGACAACACATCGATATTGAGAAAATTTATACCATCATGCAGCAGCACCGGGAGCCCGTATGATGATTCTGGTGACGGGCGGTGCCCGCAGCGGAAAAAGTCGACATGCGGAAGCGTTAATTGCCGATTCCCCGCAGGTGCTGTATATCGCCACATCGCAGATTTTTGATGAGGAGATGGCAGCACGTATTCAGCACCATCGCGATGGGCGTCCCGCGCACTGGCGTACTGCTGAGCGTTGGCAACATCTTGATGAACTGATCACGGCGGCGAACGATCCGCAGGAAGCCATTCTGCTGGAGTGCATCACCACGATGGTGACCAACCAGTTGTTTGCACTGGGCGGTGACAGCGATCCTGACGGCTGGGATTACGCAGCAATGGAACGCGCCATTGAGGCGGAGATCCGTACGCTGATTGAGGCCTGTCAGCGCTGTCCGGCTACAGTTGTTTTGGTGACAAATGAAGTGGGGATGGGGATCGTTCCGGAGAACCGTCTGGCGCGGCATTTCCGCGATATTGCCGGACGTGTTAACCAACGCCTGGCGGCGGCAGCGGATGAGGTCTGGCTGGTGGTATCAGGAATTGGAGTCAAAATTAAATGAGTAAGTTGTTTTGGGCAATGCTCTCTTTTATCAGCCGTTTGCCCGTTCCAACGCGTTGGTCGCAAGGGCTGGATTTCGAGCATTATTCACGCGGTATCGTTATGTTCCCCCTTATAGGTGTTGTGCTGGGTGGGCTGGCGGGACTGGTCTTTATGGTGCTGCAATCCTGGTGTGGTATTCCTCTGGCCGCCCTGTTTGCCGTGCTGGCGCTGGCGCTGCTAACCGGTGGCTTTCACCTTGATGGACTGGCGGATACCTGTGACGGCATTTTTTCTGCACGTCGACGCGAACGGATGCTGGAAATCATGCGCGACAGTCGACTCGGGACCCATGGCGGACTGGCACTGATCTTTGTGCTACTGGCCAAAGTGCTGGTGGTGAGCGAACTGGCGCTGCGCGGAACGCCGATGCTGGCAGCACTGGCTGCAGCCTGCGTCGCTGGGCGGGGTAGTGCTGTTTTGCTGATGTATCGACACCGTTATGCCCGCGAAGAAGGGCTGGGAAATGTCTTTATTGGCAAAGTTACCGGACGACAAACCTGTGTCACGTTGGGGTTCACGGCGATCCTGGCGGCCGTCCTGCTTCCTGGCATGCGCGGTGTGGCAGCACTGGTCGTTACGTTGGTGGCGATCTTCATTCTTGGGCAGTTATTAAAACGCACGTTAGGTGGGCAAACCGGCGATACGCTGGGTGCGGCCATTGAACTTGGCGAGTTGGTTTTCCTGCTGGCTCTGCTTTGAGTCAGTCAACATACTGGAACCCTTATGCAGACTTTATCCTCTTTACTTCACGCGATCCCTTCACCCGATAGCGCTGCAATGTTGCGCGCACAGCAACATATTGATGGACTGCTTAAACCGCCGGGAAGTCTTGGGCGACTCGAATCTCTCGCTGTGCAACTGGCCGGTATGCCAGGCCTGAAAGGCGTGCCGCATGTCTGGGGGAAAGCGATGCTGGTGATGTGCGCCGACCACGGAGTGTGGGATGAAGGTGTTGCTGTTTCGCCTAAGATCGTTACAGCGATTCAGGCGGCCAATATGACGCGCGGAACGACCGGTGTCTGCGTGCTGGCCGCTCAGGCTGGCGCAAAGGTGCATGTGATTGATGTGGGAATTGACGCCGAACTCATTCCTGGCGTAGTGAACATGCGCGTAGCACGCGGTTGCGGCAATATTGCACAAGGGCCGGCAATGCGTCGCTCACAAGCCGAAGAGCTGCTGCTGGAAGTGATTCGGTATACCCGAGAACTGGCGGATGATGGCGTAACATTGTTTGGCGTCGGTGAGCTTGGCATGGCAAACACCACGCCGGCGGCGGCGATTGTCAGTGTGTTAACCGGTAGCGATGCAGAGGATGTGGTGGGTATTGGTGCTAACCTTCCGCTCTCAAGGGTAGGAAATAAGGTCGATGTTGTTCGCCGGGCCATTGCCGTCAACCAGCCGGACAGCCGTGATGGTATTGATGTGCTGGCAAAAGTAGGTGGTTTTGATCTTGTCGGTATGGCGGGGGTGATGTTAGGTGCGGCGTCTTGCGGTCTGCCGGTCATCCTGGATGGTTTCCTGTCTTATTCAGCGGCACTGGCTGCTTGTCAGATAGCGCCGGAGATTAAACCTTATCTGATCCCGTCGCATTTCTCCGCCGAAAAGGGCGCTCGTACTGCACTGGCGCACCTGGAACTGGAGCCGTATCTCAACATGGGAATGCGTTTAGGCGAAGGCAGTGGTGCCGCGCTGGCGATGCCCATTGTTGAAGCTGCCTGCGCGATGTATAGCAATATGGGGCAGTTAGCTGCCAGTAATATTATATTACCGGATGGCAAAGAAGTGTAGCCGCCCACGACCCCGCTTTAAGGCGGGGTTTTTCATGTGCATTCTCGTCGTAACCCCCTAAAACAGATAAAAAAGCTATACTTAACGGATGTCTGCTGCGACGAAGGAAAGGAAAAAGATGCGTCGTGTAAAACTGCTGTGTGCTTTTGTTATGCTGCTCGCGAGTCAGGGATCGCAGGCGGTGAGCTACCCATTGCCTCCTGAGGGCAGCCGTCTGGTGGGAAGTCCTCTGACGATAACAATTCCCGCTGGTAACACTCAGCCCCTGGAGGCTTTTGCCGCACAGTATGGACAGGGATTGAGCAACATGCTCGAAGCCAATCCTGGTGTGGATGTGTTTCTGCCAAAGTCGGGTTCCACACTGGTGGTGCCACAACAATTGATATTGCCTGATACCGTACGTGAAGGCATCGTTATCAACGTCGCGGAAATGCGGCTCTACTATTACCCTGAGGGCGCCAATACGGTAGAGGTGTTACCTATTGGTATTGGGCAGGCCGGGAGGGAAACGCCGCGCAACTGGGTCACGGCGGTCGAACGTAAACAGGAAGCACCAAGCTGGACGCCCACGGCAAATACCCGGCGGGAGTATGCTGCTCGTGGGGAAAGCTTACCGGCGTTTGTGCCTGCCGGGCCAGACAATCCGATGGGACTGTACGCTATCTATATCGGCAGGTTGTACGCCATTCATGGTACTAATGCCAACTTCGGTATTGGGCTACGCGTGAGCCAGGGCTGTATCCGTCTGCGTAATGACGACATCAAATACCTGTTTGATACTGTGCCGGTTGGCACGCGTGTTCAGATTATTGACCGACCGGTAAAATTCAGCACCGAGCCAGACGGTAGCCATTGGGTTGAGGTTCATGAACCGCTGTCCCGCAATCGCTCCGAATATGAATCTGACAGAAAGGTTCCGCTGCCCGTCACCCCCGTTTTGCGTACGTTTATCAGCGGGAATGACGTGGATGTGAATCGTGGGAATCAGGCACTGGAACGCCGTTCCGGGATGCCGGTGAATATCAGTCTGGTGCAGGCACATTAGCAATGTTACTACGCGGCTCTTTCTTAGCTCTGGCTATGGTGGGCCGCTTTTTTAAGCTGATACTGCCCCATTTTTACAAAACCGATATGGTCCGCCATCAACTGAGCTTCGTGCTCGCTGTGGGTAACCAGCAGCGCGGTCTGGCCGGCAGCCCGTAAAATATCCCGAACCTCATTACCAAGGCGCTCGCGTGTGCGCTTATCCAGGCTGGAGAAGGGCTCATCCAGCAGTAAAATTTCCGGGTGTGGCGCCAGCGCACGGGCTAACGCGATGCGCTGCTGCTGCCCGCCAGAAAGCTCATGGGGGTAATGGTTAGCATGACTGTGCAATTCCACCATTTTCAACAGCTCTGTCACTCTGGCCTGCTGCGCTTCGCGTGGCATACGCCGTAAACCGAAGGCAACGTTTTGTTGTGCTGTCAGATGGGGAAATAAGGCGTATTCCTGAAAGACCATGCCGACATGACGTTTTTCCGGCGGCAAATGAACGCCGGGGCCAGCGATACGGCGCTCTGAGACATAGATCTCTCCACACTGCAGTCGTTCAAAACCGGCAACTGCACGCAATACCGTTGTTTTCCCACAGCCTGAAGCGCCAAGCAGACAAGCAATTTCCCCTTTGCGTACCGACATTGAGAATCCGGTCAGGACCGGTTGCTGGCTGTTGCCGTAGGCAACGTGCACGTCCTGGAGTCGTAATGCGATTTCTGACATTGTTGCTCTCTTAACCACGGCGAGTCATCTGGTGACGCACCAACAATATAACGGGCAGTGTACCTGCTAAAACAATCAGCAGCGCGGCAATCGCGCCTTCTTCATAGGTTCCGCGGGCGGCTTCTGCATACAGCAGAGTGGCCAGTGTTTCGAAATTTACCGGGCGCAACAGCAGCGTTGTTGGCAGTTCTTTCATCGCATCGGCAAAAACCAGCAATGCACTGCTCACTAATGCCGGACGCAGTAACGGAAAATGAACGCGGGCAAATGTTCCGGCACCGTTTTCGCCGAGCAAGCGTGAAGCCTGTTCGAGTGACGGCGGAATGCGGCCCAGACCGGAGTCCAGCGCGCCGATGGCAATTGCCTGGAAGCGCATCGCGCAGCAAATGACCAACAAAATACCGGCAGACATCAGCGGTAACCCGCGAATATCCAGTAAGTCGGCCAGCCAACGATCGACAGCCATCGCTGGGGGCAAAAAACCAATCGCCAGAATCGTTCCGGGCACCGCATAACCGAGGGAGGCCAGACGCATCACGCCACGACGAAAGCCTGGCATCGCGTTGTCTGCCGCGCTATGGCGTGCGCTCCAGGCGACCAGCAAGCTGACGCAAATCACCACCAGCGTGGTGCCTGCTGCCAGCAAGAGCGTATTTTGTAATGCTGAAAGCAACGAGGCGGACAGTGGGCTCGTGTCCCCTAAGCGTTTGGCACTTTCCCACATCAAAAAGAGAACCGGGGCCACAAAGCCCAATATAACGGGTAGCGAAATGACAGCGCCAAGTAGCCAGCCACGCCAGCCGTGCACGCGAGTAGGTTGGATTTCCCGCAGGCTGCGGCTGCTGAATCCTTGCTTTCTGCGTCCGTAAAATTCCAGCGTCAGAATGAAGAAGATAAACATCAGCATCATGCAGGCGATTTGTGCAGCGGCGGATAAATCAGAGCGAGAGATCCACGTAGTGTAGACGGTAACGGTTAGCGTTTGTACGCCGAGGAACTCCGATGCACCAATATCGTTGAGCGTTTCCAGAAGTGCCAGGCTGATGCCGACAGCCAGTGCCGGGCGCGCCATTGGCAGGGCGACACGGAAGAACGTCCCGGTAGCGCTACATCCCAGCGTGCGGGCAGCCTCCAGTAAATGGGCCGGCTGACTTATAAAGGTGGCGCGGGTCGTCAGATAGACGTAAGGGTAGAGCACTAAACCGAGCAAAATAATCGCGCCGGCAAGCGAGCGCAAATCCGGTAGCCGGAACTGTCGTGGACTGTCAAAGCCCAGCAGGAAGCGGATAAAGGTTTGCAGAGGGCCGATCGGATGCAGCAGATCGAGCCAGGCAAAGGCGACGATGTAGGTTGGCATCGCCAGCGGCAGCAGCAACGCCCAACTGAGGATCTTACGTCCAGGAAAGTCCCATGCTGTGACGGCCCAGGCGCTGCCTACACCAATCACGCCAACCAATACGGCAACACCGACTAATAGCAGCACGGTATTTTTTAATGCTGCAGGTAGTACAAACGTAATGAGATTGTCCCAGTGTGATAAATCCGACTGGGTAGCTTGCCAGATAAGCGCAATGATGGGAGTCAGGACGCCAAGCGCAATGCAAAGCGCCCCAAGGTGCAACGGCGTTAATAATGACTGCGGCCCGGAAACCAGGCCGCGTAACGTCGGAAATTGCAGAAGTTTATTGATCGAATCCAACTTTATCTACCAGCAGACTTGCTTGTTTACGGTATTTCACAATTTCGGTTAACGGAATTTTATCGACGTCGATTTCACCAATTGTCGCGTTGATCACTGGGTCGAGAGTGACGCCTTTCAGTACCGGGTATTCGAAGTTCGCTTTCGCGTACTGCTGCTGGGCAGGTGCGGAAACCAGATATTCCATCAGCTTAACGGCATCGGCTTTATTGGGGGCATAGCGTGCTACTGCAGCGCCGCTGATATTGACGTGCGTGCCGCCATTTTCAAAGGTCGGCTTGACGACTTTAATTGCATCACCCCATTGGCGTGCATCGCTGCCTTCTTTGGCATTTTTCATATGGCCGACGTAATAGGAGTTCGCCAGGCCAATATCGCAAATGCCCCCGAGGATATCACGGGCAACGTCTCGGTCGCCGCCGGTCGCTTTACGTGCCAGGTTCGCTTTCACGCCACGCAGCCATTCTTCCGTTTTTGCTTCACCGTGATGTGCGATCATGGCGGCAATCAATGCAGTGTTATACGGATGTTGTCCGGAGCGGATACAGACTTTGCCTTTGTACTCAGGGTTGGCGAGTTGTTCGTAATGCCAGTTATCGATTGGCATTGACTTCTCGGCGTACAACACACGCGCACGCATTGACAGCGCAAACCACTGGTTATCTGCACCGCGGAGATTGGCCGGAATAGCAGCTTTCAGTGCTTCTGACTCTACGGGTTGTGTCACACCAGCGTCAACTAAATCGATAAGATTCCCGGCGTCAACGGTCATCAGCAGGTCGGCAGGGGAGTTTTTACCTTCCGCTTTAACACGCTCAAGCATGCCGTCCTTGATATAGACCGTGTTGACTTTTATACCGCTGGTTTTCGTCCAGCTATCCAGCAGGGGCTGAATCAGACCCGGTTCACGGGTGGTATACAGCGTTAACGCATCCTGAGCGAAAGCCGGCAGGCTGACAGAGAGGACCAGAGCAGAAGCAAGCGTGATACGGCGCAGTCCAGTGCGAGGCAGAGCATTCATCGTTTATATCCCAGCGTAATTGGAACGTACAGTGACCCGAGCAGGGGCTCATTTTTTTGCCTGCGTACAATAAATGATAATCACTAGCAATTACAATCATTGCAAAGTGTAAATAATTTACATTTACATAACTTTAATCAACGGTGTGAAGTTGCCTGCCCCTGTTATGGATAAGATATTTAGCATCCATGAATACACAGGTTTGCCGTCTGCCTGGCGTTACCAGATGCAATCGCTTAAGCCCGTGTAATAAACGAGACAAAGTGATTAAGTACCCGGCTGACTTCGCGGCTTTTTAGCCATATCATCATGGTGTTCACTTTACCTATCTGTGGCGTAATCGTATGACTTCGGATAGGGAAGTTATTTTCATACTGTCTGACAACACTTTCCGGCAACAGCGCAATCCCCATCCCGGCACTCACACAACCAAGGATCGCCTGAAAAGAGCCAAATTCCAGAGGATCGGCGTAATCGACCCCCTGTAGGCGCAGCCATTCTCCCAGGCGGGAGCGATAGTTACACCCTTTAACAAAGACCAGCGGCTTTGTCACCTGGAGGTCAGCGCCAGTAATGACATTCTGGTGCTCTGCCGCCGTTACCAGTACCAGCGTTTCCTGACATAACACATGTGATTGCAGGGGCGAATTTTCCATATGCAGCCCCTGATGATCGGCAACGAATGCGATTTCCAGTTCATTGTTCAGAATGTGTTGCACCAGCACCTCAGTAGGGGAGGTTTTCAGGTTTAACTCAATGGAAGGCATTTCTCGGTGGAAATTCGCCAGTATCGAAGGGAGACGTACCGCTGCGGTCGTTTCCATTGCACCAATACGCAATGGCCCCGCCACTTTTGTTCCCAGCATGGACAATTCCGCTTCCTCTAACAACGCCAGAATTTTGTTGGCGTAGCGCAGAAGCAGCTCGCCCTCAGGGGTAATGTAGAGTCGATTTTTCTCGCGCACAAACAGAGAGACATCAAGGCTGGCTTCCAGCTGTTTAAGGCGGGTTGTGACATTAGAAGAAACGCAGTGCAGACTGCGTGCAGCAGCGGATATGGAGCCCGTTTCCGCCACCGTTTTAAACAAATTCAGAGAGGTACTGTTCATAGAAGCATCACTCAAAGTGAATGTTTTCGTCATTTTTATTAACTTTTTATTATCATTTCCTTGTGTAAGATAACAATCAAACTTAATTCGTCTTTTGAGGCCAAAATATGGATCTCGATCACAGTGCTGTTGGCCTCCGTCAGTTGCGTACTGCTGTATTTGGTATGGTCGTCTTGACCTTAGGAATGGGCATTGGGCGCTTTTTATATACGCCTATGCTCCCGGTTATGCTTCATGAAGGACTGCTCACCTTTTCACAATTATCTATAATTGCCAGCGCCAACTACGCAGGTTACCTTGTTGGCAGCCTCCTTTTTTCTTTTGGTATTTTTAGCGCGGTCAATAAATTAAGAGTGTCGTTACTGGTCTCAGCACTACTTACCGTCATGCTGATTTTTTTGATGGCAAAAGTGACCCAGCCAGAAATTGTTTTGTTAATCAGGTTCCTCGCAGGTGTGGCAAGCGCGGGAATGATGATATTTGGTTCAATGCTGGTCTTGCAGCATACCCATAACCCTTTTGTTATCGCCTCTTTGTTTTCGGGCGTAGGAATGGGCATTTTTATCGGCAATGAATATGTCATTGCTGGCGTATCCTACGCCTTAAATTCACATGTGTTGTGGATTGGCGCAGCCATCGTTTCAGCGATACTTTTCGTCATACTGACGATGCTATTGCCGAAAGATAAACATATGATCCCCCCAGTAAAAGCTGCCGCAGGCGCGGAGTCGGATATCCAGTGGTGGAATTTAGCCTTACTGTATGGCCTGGCGGGGTTCGGTTATATTATTGTCGCCACGTATTTGCCGTTAATGGCCCGGGGTGTTGGCAACACTTTTTTAGCCGACCATATCTGGTCTATTGTCGGTCTTGCCGTTATTCCTGGCTGCTATGGCTGGCTCTGGGCGGCTCGCAAATGGAATATATTATTCTGCCTGAGTATTAACTTAATTGTGCAAGCGAGTTGCGTAGTCATGGCCATATTTATTAACTCGCCACTGCTGTTAACCATTAGCTGCATTGGATTTGGTGGCACATTTATGGGTACAAGCTCATTAGTCATGCCGCTGGCTAGAAAAATAAGCGCGCCCCAAAAAATTAATCTCCTCGGTCTTGTTACGCTGACATATGGGATAGGGCAAATCCTCGGCCCATTAGTCGTCAGTGTCTTTCAGAGTAATAAAAATGGCATGACTTACTCCATATTGCTGGGGGCCGCCTCGTTATTTATCGCCGCAGCGATGAGTTATTTACAATACAACAAAGTTAAATATTCTGGTTATTTTAGAAAATAATGACAATAGTTATATTTCAGCTAGTGTCCTTAATAGTTCTTCCGGCAGAACTCGTTTTCAAAAGCATTATGACTCTGTTCTGCCGTTTAACGTGTGTGCTGTTCTATCTGTGCGCATTTCCCATAATTATCTGGTTTACAGGAGTTTCTATGCCCTACGTAAATATTAAGATCACCAAAGAAGGTGCTACCGATAAACAAAAGAAACAGCTGATGGAAGGTGTAACTCAGTTACTGGTGGATGTGCTTAACAAAAATCCCAATACAACTATTGTGGTTATTGACGAAGTCGAAACCGATAACTGGGGGATTGGTGGCGTACCGGTGACTGAATTGCGTAAAAAAGCCAGTAAAGGGTGAATCTGATGGTGGGGAACGTGGGTTCCTCGCCAGATATCAGTTTGTGATTGAACAATCGGCCTGGAGAGGGCGTCGATGAGAGTATTGGCAGGTATTATCCTCTGTTTTCTTGTCGGGCAGGGGTTCACTTTCTGCTATGTTCCACTAGGTATGATGTTTGGTGCCCTCTTTACCGTAATTATACTTAAGCGGGTTGGGATCTCCGTAGCCTCAATGCCGGGGAGTATAACGGTTATCCAGCTTTCTCTCGGTATCTCAATCGGGATGATGTTTAGGGATTTTTCATATGGAGAACATCATCAGCTCAGTCTTTTTTTTGCTCTGTTATTACTCTGCTTATCTTTACAATTTACCTTGAGCTACTTCTGGTGTGTACGGCGGTTGGGTTGGAGTAAAGAGGAGGCGCTTTTGGGGGCGGTGCCCGGAGCGATGGCGGCGGTACTGGCGCTAGCCTCCCATATTAAGACTCCGCCACAAAAGATTGTTATCTCGCATTTTCTGCGTCTCATTACCCTGACGTTTCTGGCCGGCTATTTCACCCGTGGCGCATCCACAGATGTTCTGGCATCGACTCCAGCCGTTTTTTTCTCCGGCCACAATCTGCTGTGGTTAGCGGGAATGGTAGTAGCAGGATATATAACGGGGAAATTCCTGGCGCGCTTACATTTTCCGGCGCCCTATATGATCACCTCGCTGATCTGCGCAGCGGCGTTGCACACGTTATCTTCGCAGCCGCTCATTTTTCCCGATCTTTTTAACCAACTTAGCATGGTGTTGATGGGGATCGTGCTGGGGCACCATTTTACGACGTTTTCGATGGCTGAATTTGGCCGTCATCTCTGGTCATCGGCTCAGCTTGTCTTGATAGGGGTAGGGGTGACGGTATTCATGGCATTTATCACCGCGCGTTTGCTGGACTATCCTTTCCCGGTGTTAATGCTCTCCTGGGTGCCTGGCAGCGTGGAATCGATGTCATTTGCAGCGCTGGCGTTAAAAGCAGACGCGAGTTTTGTTATGGCTAACCATATTATTCGTATGCTGCTGATTCATACCGTACCTGCAATGGTTCTATTTCGAAAAAGACAGATGAGAGTAGATTAACAATCTGCAGACGAAAGCCAGCCTGGCCTGATGCTTTAATATGCGCAATGAGCAGTGGCAGAAAAGCAAAAAACCCGCTTAAGTTTCCTTAAGCGGGCTTCTTAAATATGGCTCCTCTGACTGGACTCGAACCAGTGACATACGGATTAACAGTCCGCCGTTCTACCGACTGAACTACAGAGGAATCGTGTGAACGGGGCGAATGTTAGCGATGCCTGTCTGCATTGTCAAAGCCTGAATAAATATTTGCGATCGTTTGCTGAAATATTCTTCATTTCGTCGCTTATTCAGACGCAGACGGTTGTTTTATACACTTTTCACGTTCAGGACGTGGGTATTTCCACAGCCACCGGCCTGTGATCATGCGCCAGTAAAATAACGCGGCCCGTACTGCCCAGTCGAAGAACATCCCCATCCAGACGCCTACGACACCCCATCCTAATACGATCCCGAGGGTGTAGCCGGCGACAACACGACAGCCCCACATCCCCAACATGGAGACCCACATAGCGAAACGGGCGTCACGTGCACCTTTAAATCCAGCAGGAAGAACCCATGATGCTGCCCATATCGGCATAAATGCCGCGTTCAGCCAAATCAGGATGACAATGACCTCTTTTACATCCTGATCGTGGGTATAAAACGAAGCCATCACGCCAGCAAACGGGGCGGTTAACCAGGCGATGGCGGTTAATCCGATTGTGGAGAGCCAGAATACATGCCGCAACTGGATTTCCGCCTGAGCAATCTGTCCATTTCCCAGACGTCTGCCAGTAATGATGGTAGACGCGGAACCTAAAGCGTTTCCCGGCAGGTTGATCAGTGCCGCTATCGAAAAGGCAATGAAGTTACCGGCAATTACGCTGGTACCCATACCTGAAACAAACATCTGCGTAAGTAACTTGCCACCGTTAAACAGGACTGACTCTATACTGGCAGGAATACCAATCCCCATGACTTCCCAGATGATGGCAAGATTCAGCGGCTTAAAATAGCTCTTCAGGGGAATGCGCAGCGCGGGGTTAAATCCAATCATCAGCACCCATACAATGGCGATGGCACCAATGTAACGTGAAATCGTCAACCCCAGACCTGCGCCGACGAATCCCAGCCCTTGCCAGGAAAAAATGCCGTAGATCAGGATGCTACTGATGATAATGTTCAGAATATTCATACCACCGTTAATCAATAACGGTATTTTGGTATTTCCGGCACCGCGCAGTGCGCCGCTGCCAATTAACGCAATTGCCGCAGCAGGGTAGCTAAGCACGGTTAATTCCAGATAGGTTAGCGCCAGCGCTTTTACATCAGGGGTGGCTTCTCCTGCAACGACATCAATAATCTGCTTACCGAAATAGTGAATCACCGCCGCCAGTACGACAGCAAATATCGTCATGATCACCAGTGATTGTCTGGCTGCGGCTCTGGCGCGTCGGCGATCGCGCTTTCCGAGACTAAAAGCAACCACCACCGTCGTGCCAAGGTCGATGGCGGCGAAAAATGCCATGATGACCATGTTGAAACTATCGGCAAGCCCGACGCCTGCCATCGCTTCTTTACCCAACCAACTCACCAGGAAGGTGCTCAGTACTCCCATCAAGAGTACACAGGTGTTTTCCAGAAAAATGGGGACAGCAAGCGGGGTAATTTCGCGCCAAAAGAGAACTTTATAACGCTTGCGTTTGGCATACCAGGGCGTGCGGGATGCGACCTGGCGTAAGGCTGCGGAGACGTTCAAAGTGGACCTTAATGAAGAAAGTTGAAACCTCATTTCAAATGATGAGGGAGAATCAAAAAAGCTGCAAAGTTTTTTCCATTTAAAATGTCTGTAAATGCAACAAACTGTCGAGAGAAGCATCAATTGATCCCCAATGTAGGAATTGGGGTTTGACAAAAGTTTTTTCGCCGCTAAGATAAGCCTCCACAACGATTCCTCTGTAGTTCAGTCGGTAGAACGGCGGACTGTTAATCCGTATGTCACTGGTTCGAGTCCAGTCAGAGGAGCCATATTTAAGAAGCCCGCTTAAGGAAACTTAAGCGGGCTTTTTGCTTTTTAGCTTTTCGGTAAATCCACCTGACATGCAAGTGGATTTACAGACTGGGTATTATCAGAACTGGTAGCTGGCGGTGAGGCTGACGTTACGCGGCTCACCATAGACGATAGAGCCTTCGACATTGGTATCGTAGGTTTTATCGAACAGGTTGTTGATGTTGCCCTGGATGGCGAAGTTCTTCGTTACCTGGTAGCGAGTGAATAAATCCACCAGCGCGTAGCTTCCCTGTTCTGCACGGAACGTGCCGTATGGCGTCACGGTATCGCTATACACGCGATTCTGCCAGTTAACTCCACCCCCCACGGTCAGTGCCGGCAGGGCAGGCAGGTTATAACGGGTGAACAATTTTACCGTAGTACGCGGCAGGTTCGGATTGACGGCATTGCCTTCGTTGTCATCCGCAACGTACCGCGTTGCACCGAAAGTCATCTGCCAGTTATCCGTGATCGCACCGTTTACTTCGAATTCAACGCCTTTGCTGACCGTTCCATCCATCGCTTTATAGGCGGTGTCGCCATTGCTACCGGCGATTGGTACGCCGGTTGATTGCGCCACGTTATCCTGCTCAATGCGGAATACAGCGAGGGTTGTGGTTAAACGGCTGTTCATCCAGTCTGATTTCAGACCAACCTCGTAGTTGTTGCCGGTAATCGGGGCGAGATATTTACCGGAACTGTCGCGTTTGTTTTGCGGCTGGAAGATAGAGGTATAGCTGGCGTAAGTGGACCAGTTATCATCGATGTCATAAACCAGACCCGCATAGGGCGTAGTGTGGTTTTGTTCCATGCTGTAGGTCAGGGTATCGATACGCCAGTTGGTATAACGCGCGCCGACGATCAAATGCAATGGGTCGGCCAGCGAAATGCGTGTCGCGGCATACAGCGATTTCATGTGCGTGGTATCGTCCTGGGCCAGCGATTGTGGATTCCAGTTGGTTTCCGGGAAGTTACCGTCGTAGGTATAGAAGCTACCTATTTCGTTAGGGAATACATTTGCCCACGAGCTTTCATAACGGTTATTTTGCTTGCTGTAACTGCCGCCCAGCATCAGGTTATGCTGACGACCAAACAGGTCGTAGCCACCATCGGCAAAGAGATCGACGGCATCGACTTTACGTTTCCCGCTGTTCCAGCCTGTTCCACCAACGTAATCATAGCCCGGTCCATAGTTGCCATAGGGACCAATCAGTGTGCCGTCAGCTTTATTAACGTAAGCGTCGACGTACATCATCTTGCTGTCGAACTTGACCTCGGAGTGTGTGGCATTCAGGGTTGTTTGCCAGGTATCCGCGAAACGCTGTTTGAGTGTCACGAAGACTTTGTTGATGTCCTTGTCATTGTAGGTCCAGTCCGGCGAGGTACTGCGCGAGCGGTCGTAGTTGTTTTTGCTGCCATCGGTATTCCAGCGCGGCAAGCCGCCCCAGGTTGGACTGTTGATATCAATACGCTGGTATTCGTAACCTGCCGACAGGCTGGTGGTGTCGCCCAGATCGGCATCGACAATCCCCGAGAAAAACATTTTTTCATTGTTGTAGCGGTCAAGCCAGGAATCGTTATTTTGATAACCTGCCACGATGCGAGCGCGCACGTTGCCGTCTGCCGTCAATGGGCTTTGCAAATCCGTCACATAGCGTTGCTTATTCCAACTGCCGTATTCCGCGGAGACATTCCCCGTGAACTCGCGGCTGGTTGCATGTTTACGGATCATGTTAATCGATGCCGAAGGATTCCCCGTGCCGGTCATTAACCCGTTTGCACCACGAACCACTTCTACACGTTCAAACAAAGCCGTGTCAGAAAGGGCATCGCCGAGATTCCAACGGGATTCAAAATAGGTCGGGATCCCATCGACCATGTAGTTATCGATCTGGAATCCGCGAGAGAAATAGCTGCTGCGGTCAGAGTCCGCCTGGCTTTTGCTGATCCCCAGTGTATTGTCCATCACATCGCCCAGTGTCTGGAGCTGCTGATCTTCCATACGCTGTTGGCTGACGATGCTGACGGATTGCGGGATATCTCGCTGTGTCATCTGCATTTTTGTGCCTGCGGATGTCGATTTAACGCTGTAATCCTGCTCATCACTGGATGTGGCGGAGGCTGAACCATCAACGATCACCGTCTCTTCTGCGGAGGCGGCGAGGCTGGTACAAGGCAATAACGCAGCCGCGATGCAGGCAGTCAGGAGGGATGGGACAATGGCAGAACGATGCTGTTCGTCCCTATAGTGTGTTGTGAAAGACATCGGAAAGTCCTTGATAATTATTAATATTAAGTTCGAATCACGTGAGTGCGTAATGAACCCTTTGGCTGTTAATTATTTTTCTTGCATGAGAATGCAAATGCGAAATATACGCATTCATATTCAATGTGTAAACAAATGCTACGCATAAATGAAATATTGTTTCAGTACTATGTCTGAGCGATAGCGCCGGGAAATGGTTATAAGAACAGCACTGGCAGGGCTTTTTGCTTAAAAAATCGAGGGTTAAAGTTGAAAGAGCGTGAGTAACTCGCTCATACTCTATACTCGCAGAGTCACCCGGCGTAGCATGGCACAACGCATGGGCTCTTAATGAAAAAGGAAAACGTCGTGGCAGAAGAAACTATATTCAGCAAAATTATTCGTCGTGAAATTCCGTCGGACATCGTATACCAGGATGAGCTGGTCACTGCGTTTCGTGATATTTCACCTCAGGCACCAACGCATATTCTGATCATCCCGAACGTTTTAATCCCAACCGTTAACGATGTGACGGCAGAGCATGAGCAGGCGCTGGGACGAATGATTACAGTGGCGGCGAAAATCGCTGAGCAGGAAGGCATTGCCGAAGATGGATACCGTTTGATTATGAATACCAACCGTCACGGCGGTCAGGAGGTGTATCACATTCATATGCATCTGCTGGGTGGACGTGCGCTTGGTCCAATGCTCGCGCATAAAGGTCTTTAATAATGACCAGAGGATGCATTGCGCTTACGTTGGGTCTGCTGTTGCTGGCTGGCTGCCGTTCACACCCGGAAATTCCGGTCAGTGATGAACAGTCTCTGGTGATGGAATCAACAATACTGGCGGCGGGTATCACCGCAGAGCCGCCTGAGTTAACAACGTCTGATATTCAGGCCTCTGCATCCTCACGACTCTATAACGAAAGACAAGAACCTGTCACCGTTCATTATCGGTTTTACTGGTATGACGCCAGAGGGCTGGAGATGCACCCTCTGGAAGCGCCACGCAGCATCACTATTCCGGCTCGTTCGTCGGTAACGCTGTACGGCAGCGCCAATTATCTGGGGGCGCACAAGGTTAGGCTTTATCTTTATTTGTAAGGGGTGAATCTTGAAGATCAAAATGAATCGCTACGCATTGATTGCCGCGCTGGCGATGTTTCTCTCTGGTTGTGTGGCTCAACGTGAGCCAGCGCCAGTAGAGGAAGTGAAGCCGGTGCCGGAACAACCCGTACAACCGCAACAGCCAGTTCCGGTGGTACCAACGGTGCCAACCATACCGCAGCAGCCGGGTCCGATTGAACACGAGGACCAAACGGCGCAGCCAACCCCACGTCAGCGTCATTATGACTGGAACGGGGCAATGCAGCCGATGGTCGGCAAAATGCTGCAGGCTGAGGGTGTGAAAGCTGGGGGGGTACTGCTGGTTGATAGCGTAAATAACCGTACCAACGGCTCGTTAAACGCAGGTGAAGCCACCGAGACTTTGCGAAATGCACTGGCGAATAATGGTAAATTTACCCTGGTTTCTGCGCAGCAGTTGGCAGTAGCCAAGCAGCAGTTAGGTCTGTCGCCGAACGACAGCCTGGGAACACGCAGCAAAGCGATTGGTATTGCCCGTAACGTTGGCGCTCAGTATGTGCTCTATTCCAGCGCTTCTGGTAACGTCAATTCACCTGCTCTGCAAATGCAATTAATGCTGGTACAAACTGGCGAGATAATCTGGTCAGGTAAAGGTGCCGTTCAGCAACAATAACAGACTGACGCGCGATGAAGTTCTGTCGCGCTATTTCCCGCAGTATCATCCCGTCGTCTCCAGCCAAAGCGGTTTGAGCGGCGGGAGCTGCATCATCGAACATCAAGCCCACCGTTTAGTGCTGCGCTGTCATCACGATCCTTACGCGCCAGAATCGCATTTTCTACGTCAGTATCACGCGTTAAAACATCTGCCTGAGAATCTTGCCCCCAGACCTCGTTTTTATACGCGGGGATGGATGGCAGTCGATTTTTTTCACGGTAAGGTAGAATCCAGATTACCGGAAGCCGACGAACTCGCAGGCTTGCTGTATTATTTGCATCAGCAACCCCGTCTGGGCTGGCGAATCAACCTGTTGCCACTGCTCGAACAGTACTGGCAGTGTAGCGATCCGGCGCGCCGAACGCCGCGCTGGTTGCGACTGCTAAAGCGACTAAGAACCAAAGGTGAGCCGCATCCCTTACGTTTGGGACCATTGCATATGGATGTTCACGGCGACAATATTGTACGCACGGCGTCGGGACTGCGGTTAATCGACTGGGAATACGCCGGAGACGGTGATATTGCTCTTGAACTCGCGGCAGTGTGGGCCGCGGATGAATCCCAGCACCGACAGTTGGTCGATGCCTACGCCAAACATGCGCATATTGAACCCGATGCCCTGTGGCGGCAGGTCAGACGTTGGCAGCTGTGGGTGATGATGCTGAAGGTGGGATGGTTTGAGTATCGCTGGCAACAAACCGGCGATCGGCAATTTATCAGGCTGGCCGATGAAACCTGGCGGCAGCTAACAATAAAAGGATAAGGAGAGCAGTGTGGGCCCAGTAATGTTGGATGTCGAAGGGTATGAGCTGGACGCTGAAGAGCGTGAGATTCTGGCGCATCCACTGGTAGGCGGGTTAATCCTCTTTACCCGAAATTATCATGACCCGGAACAGCTACGTGAACTGGTTCGCCAGATCCGTGCCGCGTCGCGCAATCATCTGGTAGTGGCAGTGGATCAGGAAGGGGGACGCGTCCAGCGCTTTCGTGAAGGTTTTACCCGTCTGCCTGCGGCGCAATCTTTTTCTGCACTGCATGGGCTGGAAGAGGGGGGCAAACTGGCTCAGGAAGCTGGATGGCTGATGGCCAGTGAAATGATCGCAATGGATATTGATATTAGCTTTGCGCCCGTTCTGGATGTGGGACATATCAGTGCTGCGATTGGTGAACGTTCTTATCATGCCGAACCCGCGAAAGCGTTGGCGATGGCAACCCGCTTTATTGATGGCATGCATGCGGCCGGCATGAAAACGACCGGTAAACACTTCCCAGGACATGGTGCAGTGACGGCGGATTCGCATAAAGAAACGCCAACCGATCCGCGTCCGGAAGCCGAGATCCGTGCGAAAGATATGTCGGTATTCCAGACGTTAATCACTGAAAACAAACTGGATGCAATTATGCCGGCGCACGTTATTTACAGTGATGTAGACCCGCGACCCGCGAGCGGCTCACCCCACTGGCTGAAAACAGTGCTTCGCCAGGAGCTCGGTTTCGATGGCGTGATTTTCTCCGACGATTTGTCGATGGAAGGCGCAGCAATTATGGGGAGCTACGCAGAGCGCGGGCAGGCATCACTGGATGCAGGTTGCGATATGATCCTGGTCTGCAATAATCGTAAGGGTGCGGTCAGTGTTTTAGATAATCTGTCGCCGATCAATGCAGAACGTGTTACACGTTTGTATCATAAAGGTTCATTTTCACGTCAGGAACTGATGGACTCGGCTCGCTGGAAGACAGTAAGCGCCCAGCTCAACCAGCTTCATGAGCGTTGGCAGGAAGAGAAAGCAGGTCATTAACGCAAGTTTGGCGAGGATGCGATGATTATCTATTTACACGGTTTTGACTCTAACAGTCCGGGCAACCACGAGAAAGTATTGCAACTGCAATTCATTGACCCAGATGTCAGGCTGATTAGCTACAGTACGCGGCATCCTAAACATGATATGCAGCATCTGCTGAAAGAAGTGGACAAAATGTTGCAGCTTAATGTGGATGATCGACCATTGATTTGCGGCGTTGGGTTGGGAGGGTATTGGGCTGAGCGGATTGGTTTCCTGTGTGATATTCGTCAGGTGGTGTTTAACCCTAACCTGTTTCCGTATGAGAATATGGAAGGGAAAATCGACAGGCCGGAAGAGTATGCTGATATCGCTACAAAATGTGTGACCAACTTCCGCGAGAAGAATCGCGATCGCTGCCTGGTTATTCTGTCACGCCATGATGAAGCCCTGAACAGCCAGCGTTCGTCGGAGGAACTGCATCATTACTATGAAATTGTATGGGATGAAGAACAAACCCATAAATTCAAAAATATCTCCCCACATTTGCAGCGAATCAAAGCGTTCAAAACGTTAGGTTAATCTCCAATGAGCGTTTAAAAAACCAGCCTTCGGGCTGGTTTTTTTGTCCTAAAAGTCTGGGTTGTCTATCTTTTCAGCATCAAAACTTGATACATATCAATTTTGGTATGACCAATGCACCGTTCGTGTTATTCTCAGTCTCGAAGAACATTTTCATTATCGTAACTTGTTGTTAATTAAAGGCTATGCGCATAACTTTTAATTAACAATTGGTTAATAAATTTGAGGGGGGCACGTTGACTACACCATTGAAAAGGATCGTGATTGTCGGCGGCGGTGCTGGCGGACTGGAAATGGCGACGCAGTTGGGTAAAAAACTGGGTCGTAAGAAAAAGGCAAAAATCACGCTGGTAGACAGAAACCACAGCCACCTGTGGAAACCGTTGCTGCACGAAGTGGCAACAGGATCGCTGGATGAAGGTGTTGATGCGCTGAGCTATTTGGCGCATGCCCGTAACCACGGGTTCCAGTTCCAGTTGGGGTCGGTGATGGATATCGATCGTGAAGCGAAGACTATTACGATTGCTGAGTTGCGAGATGAGAAGGGCGATCTGCTGGTCCCCGAGCGTAAAGTGCCGTATGACACGCTGGTGATGGCGCTGGGCAGTACGTCCAACGATTTCAACACGCCAGGTGTCAAAGAAAACTGTATTTTCCTCGATAACCCGCACCAGGCGCGTCGCTTCCACCAGGAAATGCTGAATCTGTTCCTGAAGTATTCCGCAAATCTGGGCGCGAACGGCAAAGTGAATATCGCTATCGTCGGTGGTGGTGCAACGGGAGTAGAACTCTCCGCTGAGCTGCACAATGCGGTAAAACAGTTGCATAGCTATGGTTATAAAGGGCTGACCAACGAAGCGCTGAACGTCACACTGGTGGAAGCCGGTGAACGCATTCTGCCAGCGTTGCCGCCACGGATCTCCAGTGCTGCGCATAACGAATTAACCAAACTGGGCGTACGTGTACTGACTCAGACGATGGTAACCAGTGCTGACGAAGGTGGGTTGCATACCAAAGAGGGTGAGTACATCAAAGCCGATCTGATGGTGTGGGCAGCAGGTATCAAAGCGCCAGACTTTATGAAAGAAATTGGTGGTCTTGAAACCAACCGTATCAACCAGTTGGTGGTTGAACCGACCCTGCAGACGTCGCGTGATCCGGACATCTATGCGATTGGTGACTGTGCTTCCTGTGCGCGTCCGGAAGGGGGGGTTGTGCCGCCGCGTGCCCAGGCTGCGCACCAGATGGCATCCTGCGCGATGAACAACATTCTGGCACAGATGAACGGTAAACCGCTGAAAGCGTATCAGTATAAAGATCACGGTTCTCTGGTTTCTCTCTCCAACTTCTCTACCGTGGGTAGCCTGATGGGGAACCTGACGCGTGGCTCAATGATGGTGGAAGGGCGTATTGCGCGCTTTGTCTACATTTCACTGTACCGTATGCACCAGATTGCGCTGCACGGTTACTTCAAAACCGGCCTGATGATGTTGGTTGGCAGCATCAACCGTGTGATTCGTCCGCGTCTTAAACTGCACTAATACTGGCTTGTAATGCCGGATGGAAAGGTTCATCCGGCACTTTCTTTCAGAGTTCTCTGAATCATGCTGCTTTACCCCCTCTCTCCGCGATTTTCATCCGTAATCTGATTGGCATTATTTACCTTCTGTTGCAAAGTTGTTGCTAATAGCAAAAAAGGAGGAAGTCCCGTGAATAAATCAATGTTGGCGGGTATAGGGATTGGCGTAGCTGCTGCGCTGGGTGTGGCAGCGGTGGCCAGTCTAAACGTTTTTGAGCGTGGCCCACAGTTTGCACAAGTCGTCTCTGCAACACCGATTAAAGAAACGGTAAAAACACCGCGCCAGGAGTGTCGTAACGTGACGGTTACTCACCGTAAACCTGTACAGGATGAAAACCGTATTGCCGGTTCCGTGCTGGGTGCGGTTGCCGGGGGCGTAATTGGTCATCAGTTTGGTGGTGGACGCGGAAAAGACATTGCGACCGTTGCCGGTGCGTTAGGTGGCGGTTATGCAGGTAACCAGATTCAGGGTTCAATGCAGGAAAACGATACGTACACGACCACACAACAACGTTGTAAAACAGTGTATGACAAATCAGAAAAAATGCTGGGCTACGACGTAACGTATAAAATTGGCGATCAGCAGGGCAAAATCCGTATGGATAAAGATCCCGGTACGCAAATTCCGCTGGATAACAACGGCCAGTTGGTTCTGAATAACAAGGCGTAAAATAGCGTTATCCTGAACATTAGCCCCCCATCGCTCAGGATGGGGGGCTTTTTTTATTAGAAGGTTAAGGCATAGTTCAAACCAAAGGTGCGACCCCGGCCTTTGTATTCATACAAGGATGGACTGCCATAGGTCGGGCTGTAGAGTAACGGTGCACGCTGTCCCCACAGGGTGGTGTACTCTTCATTCAGCAGGTTCTCAACGCTAAAGGTCAGTTTACCCAGCGGGAGCTGATAGCTGCCGATAAAGTCCATCGTATTGTACCCATCCAGCTTGTTGCCATTGGCGTCGCTTAGGTCAAATGTCTGCTGACTCTGTACACGCAGCGACCACGGTTCCGGTGCCCAGCCAACCCATGCGGTGGCTTTAGATGGCGAAGCCAGAGTGACATCCCATTTTTGCCATTTACCGTTTTGCTTCACTTCCGATTTAATGATGTTGAAGTTACTTCCCAGACTCCAGTCCGTATCAGCAATGAAATAATCCACCGCGCCTTCAAGGCCATAAATCCGGCGATCGTCGGGCTTTACGTTAATGGTCATATCGTCGCGGTTAACGACGATCGATTTATCAGACGTGGAATAGTAAGCGGCGAGCTGTGTACGCAGATTATCGCCGGTGTAGCGCCACCCCAGTTCGTAAGAGTTAACTTTAATGCCTTCCAGGCGTGAATCCGCTACGTTAACGCTGCGCTGGAGCTGATAATGATCGCCAACCAGCGAGTAGGTACCGTTGCCGTAGTATTTTCCGGGGTCGGGAAGTTCCACACCTTGAGAGAAGTTGAACCAGGTCTGCTGGCGGTCGGTCAGGTGTGCGAGGATGCCCGCGTTAAACAGGAAGTTATCATAATCTGCTTTGCCACCCGGGATACTATCAGCAGAGTTCGCCAGGCCCGTTGCGATGCCTTGTTGTTGCGTATAGCCGACAAAATCATCAACGCGGTTTTCAGTCCACTGGTAGCGGATACCGCCGCTAAGCGTAAAGATGTCATTAATGTCGTAGCTGTTTTGCAGGAAAGGCGCAAAGTTGGTGATGCTGTAACCGGGATAGCGCCCGGTGGTGTAGGCCGTTCGGTTATCCATACCGCCGGAGGGGAGAGAATAAGCCAGATCGAAGAATTCTTGATTGGAATAGAATGTTTCGTGATCGGCGTCGATCCCCCATGTCAGCTCCCAGTTTTCCATCAGCTGGCTGTTGAGGGTGATTTTGGCACCAAACTGGTCAGTATCCTGTTGTGATGCGGAGAAACTGGTGACCTTACCTTTGCTCAGCGTAGGGAAAGGATAGAATTTGAGTGATTCGTCACGGTAATAGATCTGGCTGACCAGATTCTGGCCGAAGAAATTGGCATCGGAATATTGCAGACTGATCAGATGCCGTTCCGTGCCGGGGATTCGGTCGGAATTGAGACCGCTGCTGGTAGTAGCGTTACCGGTTCCCGTCACGGCGGACATGTTCTCGCCGAGATTCAGTCCGTAGTCGTCATCGCCCTGGCTTTTGTAGTACTGCGTAACCAACTGCAGCTGGCGGTCGTCATCAAGCTCAATCGTCCCGGTACCCATCAGGTCCAGGCGATCGGAATGCTGCAGCCCGGTTTGGGTATTATCGAGCATTAAGGCATCGTGGTTGGCATCATACCAACCACCAAATCGTTGATAAGCGACAGACATGCGTCCGGATGCGCGGTCGGTTCCTCCGCTAACTGCGGCGGCAACCCGTTCGTCATGATCGTTACTGTTGTTGAATCCGCTTTTGCTGCCCAGCTCGAGTTCAACTTCACGCTCAGGCTGACCTTTTTTGGTGACGATGTTGATCAAACCACCGGTACTTCCGCCGCCGTACAGCGATGTTGCCCCGGAGATGACTTCAATGTGTGCAATATTAAACGGATCAATGGAGTCGAGCTGACGGCTGTCAGTGCGGGAAGAGTTGAGACGAACACCGTCAATAAGCACAACGATGGCGCGACCACGCATGTTCATCCCGTAGTTGGTCCGTCCCTGGCTGCTGACGTCGATTCCGGGGACCAACTGAGCAAGAACATCCTTAAACTCTTTCCCCCCCTGAACCTGCTGTTCAATCTCTCTACCTTCGATAACCCATGTAGTTTGTGCCATTTGAGACACGGTACGTTGACTACGGTTGGCGCTGACGATGAGATCTTCTTCTTCTGCTGCCATTGCCGGTAGGGTTAAAGACAGTAACAGAGGATTGAGCACCCAGAGATGCTTATTCATTTGTATTCCTTATAAAATTTGTTGGTCTGTTTTTATTTTTACGGCGATAGAAACCGATCGTTACATTATGAAACAGGTATTAAGGCAAATGCGAATATTGCTAATAATGATTGACATTATCAATATATTTTACAAAAGAAATGCATTAACCTAATGAAAACAATAAAGAATGTAGGGATTAAGAAGTGCCGTTTCTACCGGGAGCAGCGTAAGCTCCCGGTGATGACATTAAGACGTGGGTCGTGTTGAAAGGGTTAATCTTTAATCAGTTCAGGCCACAATCGTAACGTGGTGTGCGCGATTTGCATCAGTTTTTCGAATGTGGCTCCTTCGCGGGCGCTGATCGACATACCCTGCAAAATACAGTTCAGATATTCAGCCAACTTTTGTACATCGCAGTGTGTCGGTATTTCGCCCTTTTCTTGTCGTTGATGCAGAAACTGAGCCAGCGTCTGCTCCTGCATGGCGTGACGGGATTTAACCGTGTGCGCAATGTCCCGGGAGGAGGCGGCCAGCGTGGCGGATGTGTTAATCATAAAGCATCCCGCAGGCGTGTCTTTACTGGTGAAGCAGGTCGCTATGGCAGTGAAATAGTCCTCGAGTGCGGATTCGAGGTTTTTTTCTTCACAAAACAGTTGGGCTTCGTGTTTTGCCGCGAAGCGACTGATATAGCGGTCCAGTACGGCACGAAACAGTCCTTCCTTATTGGTAAATTCTGCATACAGCGTCGGCGCTTTTGCCCCGGTTGCTTCTACGAGATCGGCGAGCGATGTCGCTTCATATCCGTGCTGCCAGAAGAGTGTCATGGCCTTATCAAGCGCGGCTTCCCTGTCGAACACTTTTGGTCGGCCACGGCTTTTTTTTGCACAACTTGTCGTTTCAGTTGTCATGGTGCCGTTGTACCTGGTTGGGTTTATTGAATAACCATTATAAAAATAATCGTGCAGACACTCCAGTGCATTCACGATAAAAATAATTCAATGCTATTGATATGAAAAATAAGGCCTTTATGTTTTAAATAACAATCGTTATAAAAAAATGTTGACGTGTGACCTGGATCACATCTATGATTTACCTATCGATCGTTAAGTTAATCGCTTACGGCATACATTCATCTGCTAAAGGTCACTATCATGAAAAACGTAAAAACTCTTTTTGTCGCTGCTGTCCTGAGCTCACTTTCATTTGCAAGCTTTGCCGCTGTTGAAGTTCAGGCTACACCTGCAGGCCAACAGAAAGTCGGTATTATCTCTGCCAACGCCGGGACTAACTTAGGTTCTCTGGAAGATCAACTGGCACAGAAAGCCGATGAAATGGGTGCGAAGTCATTCCGTATTACTTCTGTTACCGGTCCTAACACCCTTCACGGGACTGCAGTTATCTACAAATAAGTTGTAAACCCTCGCATGCCACTGCGAATTCAATAAAAAACCCCCGCGGGAACAAACCGGCGGGGGTTTTTTTATAACCTGAATTTACAGCGTTTGTGCGGGAACATCGTGGTGGCGTGTCACGTCTACCGGCATGCCTGAGCGTAGCTCCATTGCATGCTCCATTACAGCGGCGTCTGTCTGTGCCGCATTTTTAAAGCTCTGCATTGATGAATTCAACACGATTGGCAGTAACTGCGGGTCGTCATTAATCTTTTCTGACAGCGGTTGGTGTACTTCAACCAGGCGCATACCGTTAGGTTCAACGGAGGCTTTAATCGGCGTGTTGATGATGTTCACTTTGGTTCCCGGCGTAACCTGACGGAATAAGGTTTCAATATCACCGTCACGCAGGCGAATACACCCAGAACTGACACGCATACCGATGCCAAAATCCGCGTTGGTCCCATGCAGCAAATACACACCGCCGTAAGCCGCTAAGCGGATAGCATGATGCCCCATCGGGTTATCTGGCCCGGCAGGTACTACAGCAGGGAGGTCGATACCATTGGCTTTATACCGTGCGCGGATATTCGCCGTTGGTGTCCAGGTCGGGTTGGCACGCTTATCAGAGATGGTGGTGACCATTGTTGGGGTCAGGGTGTCGCCGCCTAACTGGCCAATGCCAATGGGATACACGGTCACCGATTTTGTCCCTGGCTGGTAATAGTAAAGACGCAGTTCGGCGAGGTTAATGACAATCCCTTCGCGTGGGGCATCCGGCAGCAGAGTTTGCAATGGGATGGTTAAAACACTGCCCGGGCGAGGTACGTATGGATCGACGCCGGGGTTAGCCTGCAGCAGCGCTAAAAAGCCGACGTTGTATTTTTTCGCAATGGCTTCCAGCGATCCGCCGTTGTTTTCGACAACGTGAGTGGCATTTTCACCCACCAGTTTACTGCCTGGCGGCGGGAGCGGCCAGGTATTCGCTTTAGCCGGAAGCGCTAACGCGACGGTCGCCGCGAGCGTAAAAAGCGTTAGCCAGCGAGAGAGTTGTTTATTGTTTAACATCACCATAAATCCATTGTTTTTACGTGGTTTTTATAATGTAAAAGTAAACAGGAATTATGGCGGTTTGCTGTGTCGGGAAGTGCAGGGAAGTGCAAAGAGTTTGTAAATTCATCGGCCGGGTAAGCACCGCGCTCACCCGGCAGGAACGCTACGCTATGGCGTTTTCTTCAAGTTGACGCATAAATTGACGTACCCAGTCGATACGGGTTTTACGCTCGCTCAAATCTTGCATGAACTTCAGCCGGGTTGGGCCATCCAGACGGAAGTGTTGGGGTTGCTTTTGTAGTAAGCCAATCAGCCACACCGGGTTGACGTGGTTCTTCTCGGCAAACTCAATCGTCCCGCCTTTTTCATTGCCTTCTAGCTTTCTGATACCCAGTTTTTGCGCTTGCTGGCGCAAACGGGCAATATCCAGCAGCGTACGGGCCGGGTCAGGCAACAAACCAAAACGGTCAATCAGTTCAACTTTAATCTCTTCCAGCTCGTTTTCGCCTTTTGCACTGGCAATACGCTTGTAGAACGACAGTCGCGTATTCACATCGGGAATGTAGTCATCTGGCAGTAACGAAGGCATCCGCAGCTCGACTTCAGTTTGCTGGTTGGTGAGATCTTCGAGCGACGGTTCGCGTCCCTCTTTTAGCGCATCAACCGCATTTTCCAGCAGTTCCATGTACAGTGAGAAGCCGATGGTTTCCATCGAACCGCTCTGATCTTCACCCAAAAGTTCTCCCGCGCCGCGGATCTCGAGGTCGTGAGTGGCCAGCGCAAAACCTGCACCCAAATCTTCCAGTGAGGCAATTGCCTCAAGGCGTTTTTGTGCATCGGTGGTCATCGCTTTCGGATGCGGCGTCAACAGCCAGGCATAGGCCTGATGGTGTGAACGTCCCACGCGTCCGCGTAGCTGGTGCAATTGTGCCAACCCGAAATGGTCAGCGCGCTCGATAATAATGGTGTTAGCGGTTGGAATGTCGATCCCGGTTTCGATGATGGTGGTACACACCAGCACGTTGAAGCGCTGATGGTGGAAATCGTTCATCACACGTTCCAGCTCGCGTTCGCGCATTTGCCCGTGTCCAATCCCGATACGTGCTTCCGGTACCAGCTCTGCCAGCCTGTCAGCGGTTTTCTGGATGTTTTCCACATCGTTGAACAGATAGTAGACCTGACCGCCGCGCAGCACTTCACGCAGGATAGCCTCGCGTACCACCAGATTGTCATACTCGCGCACAAAGGTTTTGACGGCCAGACGACGCGCGGGCGGTGTGGCGATAATGGACAGATCGCGCATGCCGCTCATCGCCATATTGAGCGTACGCGGGATCGGGGTTGCGGTCAGCGTCAGAATATCAACATCGGCGCGCATCGCTTTAATACGCTCTTTGTGACGGACACCGAAGCGGTGCTCTTCATCAACAATCAGCAGACCCAAATCTTTGAGTTTCACATCGCTTTGCAGCAGTTTGTGCGTGCCGATGAGAATATCGATTTTACCTTCGGCAACCTGCTCCAGAATCTGTGCTTGCTCTTTGGCGCTACGAAAACGGGACAACATCTCAATGCGCACGGGCCAGTTGGCAAAGCGGTCACGGAAGTTGTCGAAATGCTGCTGAGCGAGCAGGGTAGTCGGCACTAAAACGGCCACCTGTTTGTGGTTCTCGACGGCGAGGAATGCGGCGCGCATCGCCACTTCGGTTTTGCCGAAGCCGACGTCACCACACACCAGACGGTCCATTGCCAGCGGTTGGCACATATCGCTGAGTACCGCGTTGATGGCCTGCGCCTGATCGGGTGTGGTTTCAAACGGGAAGCTGTCACAAAACAGCTGATACTGCTCGCGGTCGTGCTTAAAGGCAAAACCTTCTTTTGCCGCACGCTGGGCGTAAATATCCAGCAACTCCGCCGCGACGTCACGCACCTTCTCGGCGGCTTTCTGCCTGGCGCGCGACCAGGCATCTCCGCCAAGTTTATGCAGCGGGGCATTCTCTTCCGCGCCTCCGGCATAGCGGCTTATCAAATGCAACGATGACACCGGTACATACAATTTGGCGTCGTTGGCGTAGGTGAGCATCAGGTATTCGCCAGTAATGCCGCCTGCTTCCAGCGTGGTCATCCCTGCATAGCGACCCACGCCGTGCTCAAGATGCACGACGGGCTGCCCCGGATGCAGCTCAGCGAGGTTTCGGATCAATGTATCCGGGTTAATCGTGCGGCGGGAATCCTGGCGGCGGCGTGCCACGCGCTCACCAAGGAGATCGCTTTCGCAAATCAGTGCCAGGTTGCGTTTGGTATCAATGAAACCATGTTCTGCCGCACCAATCATCAGATAACGACCGCTGTCGGCGGCTTCATCAAGGCGTAAAATACGTTTTGGCGCAACTTTGATGCGAGCCAGAAGTTCGCCGAGTGCTTCACGGCGGCCTTCACTCTCTACCGAGAAAATGACCGGACCGTTAAAGGTTTCCAGAAATTTACGCAGCGCATCCAGTGGCGATTTCTGTTGCGCTTGTACGGCGATGTCCGGCAGCTTCTGGAATCCCAGATTAGTGTTTGCCGCTTTGTTTGCCAGACTTTCGGTTTTGAGCTGGACGCGAGGCCAGCGTTTAAGTTCAGAAAAAAGCTCATCAACCCGTAGCCACAGCGATTCTGGCGGCAGCAGTGGGCGCATCGGATCGACACCCCGATTCTCAAAGCGTGACAGTGTATCTGCCTGGAAACGTTCTGCGCTGGTTTCAATATCACCGGTATTCACTAACAGCGTATTGGCAGGGAAGTAGCTGAACAGCGGTGGTAGCGGTTCACTGAAAAACAGCGGTTGCCAGTATTCAATCCCGGCAGGTAACGTGCCTTTACTGACCTGCTGGTAAATATGCTCGGCGTCACGTTTAACTTCAAAGGTATCGCGCCACTGGCTGCGGAACAGCTCAATGGCTGTTTTATCGGTAGGAAATTCGTGGGCAGGCAGCAAATTAATGGCGTCGACTTCTTCCAGCGTGCGTTGTGTATCGGTGTCAAACAGACGCAGGCTGTCGATTTCGTCATCAAAGAAATCAAGGCGATAAGGCAGTTCACTGCCCATTGGAAACAAGTCCAACAACGCACCACGTGTGGCGTATTCACCGTGCTCCATAACCTGATCAACATGGCGATAACCGGCGCTGTCCAGTTGCTCACGCAGGGCATCACGCGACAGGCGCTGGCCCTTTTTCATCACCAGCGCATGACCGTGTAGATAGCTGTGCGGGCAGACGCGCTGCATCAACGTGTTGACCGGTACGATCAGCACACCGCGTTGCATCGCGGGCAGTTGATACAACGTGGAGAGCCGCGAGGAGATAATTTCCTGATGCGGGGAAAAACTGTCATAGGGCAGTGTTTCCCAGTCAGCCAGATTCATCACCATCTGGTCGGTAAACTGACGAATTTCATCATGCAGACGCAAGGCATTTTGCATGTCTGGCGCGATAAGCACCACGGGTCCCGGATGGTGTTCGGCGATTTCTGCGACCAGCGTCGCGCAGGCGGCACCGGTAAGTTCACCCAACTGGCGCAGATCGGAAGCGCCGGCTGGAAGCGTGTAACGATGTTGTTCAGGCATTCGGTTGTCAGGATCTCGTTTGGATATACGTCTGATAAGCAATGTTTCTTTATTATCCGTGATCGTTTCTCATAAGCAAATTGATTCGCCCCCGGATGGGGGCAAAAAGCGCGTAAGGTTTAGCGGGAAACGATGGAGAAAGACGGCGGTGAGAAGAGCAGGTCGGCAACGGTTTTTTGTGAAATCTTTCGAACCATTAGTCCGACCAGCGTACACAACAGTAAGCAGACGAACGGGTACATCAGTAGCAGGGCCAGCTCTGCGTTTGCGGACCAGACGGTATGATTGAGTTTGGGAAGCAGCGTTAAACTAATCAGTTCCACCAGAATTCGGTGGGTGGTGTAGATGGCGATAGTATTGGAACCTATCACGCTTAATGGACTGGATGCACTCATGCCAAAACGTTGTTCAAATTGATAAAACAACTTCATGATGAGTACGATGGAAACCAGTGAGAGTAATAGCGAAATATTTGCCCGCCAGGCGATGACAGCCACCAGTGTACTCACCGCTACGATGACTGCGTGACGGCGCAGGGGAACGTCTTTGATCCACGTCATCAGCGTTGCGCCAAACCAGGCGCCGAGACTGTACCAGGGCAAATTACGTATTACGCTGTTTAGCCCCCACCATGGGGTCGGGAAAAAGTTGATTGCCACACTCAGCAATGCAAACAGTCCCAGTAGCGGTAATGCCCAGCGGCTGAAGATCTTACACAAGACAAAATAGACAATCAGCGCATACAGATACCACAGACTGGTGCTGGCTGTGAGCATTCCCCGGGTAAAGTCTCCCAGTGAACCGGCATAGGCTGCATTGGCCGCATGGCCCAGGTCACGTTGCGGAGCCAGCCAGTTATTGAGCGTGGTCAACGCCAGCCATTGCACGATTCCCCACAGTATCAGCACCCAGGCAATACTCCAGATGCGTTTGTCTACACAGGTTGTCCACGGGATGTTTGCAATGTAGCGGCGGATCAGATAGCCCGAAATAAAGAAAAAGACTGGCATGCGAAACGGTGCCAGATACAGATTGAGGTAGATCCAGCATTTGGTTAGCACCTGTGAGAGTGGATGCTGAAAGGCGGTGAGATGGGGATAAAAGGTAATGACCGAGTGGTAAATAACTACCAGGCAGATACATAACCCTTTGATTTGATTAATCCATAACTCTTTTTTATTCATTGCAGTGGCGTATCCATAGTGTGTGAGATAGCCTGCCATCCTGCAAAACCCTTCCTTCGCTGTAATGCGTAACCGTCTGCTTTTTATTTTTTTAAGATAAAGATCAGGAACAAAGGATGAGGGAAAAGTGGAAACTTTAGCGAATTGATTTGGTTATACTTTTCAGAACAATGCTGACGAACACTTACGGTTCAGTCATTTACCCATCCCGCTTTCGCTTATATACTCGTGACTTTGCTAACAGCAACCAGACGGATTTCATGTACCAACCTGTCGCTCTATTCATTGGCCTGCGTTATATGCGTGGGCGTGCAGCAGATCGCTTCGGTCGTTTCGTTTCCTGGCTCTCTACCATTGGCATTACTCTTGGGGTAATGGCGCTGGTCACGGTATTGTCGGTGATGAACGGTTTCGAGCGCGAGCTGCAAAATAACATCCTTGGTCTGATGCCTCAGGCTATTCTCTCGGCTGAGCAAGGCTCTCTTAACCCGCAGCAGTTGCCGGAAAAAGCCGTGGTATTGAACGGCGTCAACCGTGTTGCGCCGCTAACAACGGGCGATGTGGTCCTGCAGAGTGCGCGTAGCGTGGCAGTCGGGGTGATGCTGGGCATCGACCCGGCGCAAAAAGATCCGTTAACGCCGTATCTGGTCAATGTGAAGCAAACAGATCTCGAACCGGGTAAGTATAATGTCATCCTCGGTGAGCAGCTTGCCGGACAGTTAGGTGTGAATCGCGGCGATCAAATTCGCGTGATGGTGCCTTCTGCCAGCCAGTTTACGCCAATGGGACGCTTGCCGAGCCAGCGTTTGTTTACGGTGATTGGTACCTTTGCCGCCAATAGTGAAGTCGATGGTTATCAGATGTTGACCAACATCCAGGATGCGTCACGTCTGATGCGTTATCCGGCAGGCAATATCACCGGCTGGCGTCTGTGGCTAAATGAACCGCTCAAGGTTGATACGCTGAGTCAACAAACGTTACCGCAAGGCACCAAATGGCAGGACTGGCGCGAGCGTAAAGGTGAGCTGTTCCAGGCGGTGCGAATGGAAAAAAACATGATGGGGCTGTTGCTGAGCCTGATCGTGGCGGTAGCGGCGTTTAATATTATTACCTCGCTGGGTCTGATGGTAATGGAGAAGCAAGGGGAAGTGGCGATTTTACAAACGCAGGGGCTCACGCCGCGGCAAATAATGATGGTGTTTATGGTTCAAGGGGCCAGTGCCGGGATTATCGGCGCGCTGCTGGGGGCCGTGCTGGGCACGTTGCTTGCCAGCCAACTGAACAACCTGATGCCGATTATCGGCGTGCTGCTGGACGGTGCCGCGTTGCCTGTCGCTATTGAGCCGTTGCAGGTGATCGTTATTGCACTGGTGGCAATGGCCATCGCACTGCTGTCTACGCTTTATCCTTCCTGGCGCGCTGCCGCCACTCAACCCGCTGAGGCTTTACGTTATGAATAAGATCCTGTTGCAATGCGACAACCTGTGCAAACGCTATCAGGAAGGCACGGTGCAGACTGATGTTCTGCACGATGTCAGTTTTTGCGTCGGCGAGGGTGAGATGATGGCGATTGTCGGCAGCTCAGGCTCCGGCAAAAGTACATTGCTTCATCTGCTCGGCGGGCTGGATACGCCGACTTCCGGCGACGTCATTTTTAGCGGTCAACCGATGAGCAAACTCTCGTCAGCGGCGAAAGCGGAACTGCGTAATCAGAAGCTCGGATTTATTTACCAGTTCCACCATTTGTTGCCAGACTTTACCGCGCTGGAAAACGTGGCGATGCCGCTACTGATTGGCAAGAAGAAGCCGGCTGAAATTACCGAGCGCGCACGTGACATGCTGAAAGCGGTTGGGCTGGATCACCGTGCCAGCCACCGTCCGTCCGAACTCTCAGGCGGCGAGCGTCAACGTGTTGCGATTGCCCGTGCGCTGGTGAATAACCCGCGTCTGGTGTTGGCAGATGAGCCAACAGGTAACCTTGATGCGCGTAACGCGGACAGTATTTTTGAGCTTCTGGGTGAGTTGAACCGTTCTCAGGGCACAGCATTTCTGGTTGTGACGCACGATCTGCAACTGGCGAAGCGCATGAGCCGCCAGCTTGAAATGCGCGATGGTCGCCTGACGGCCGAACTGAGCCTGATGGGAGCAGAGTAATGGCTTCGCCTTTATCGTTATTGATTGGGTTACGTTTTAGCCGTGGTCGGCGGCGCGGCGGTATGGTTTCGCTGATTTCCGTCATCTCCACCATCGGTATTGCATTAGGTGTGGCGGTATTGATTGTCGGTTTGAGCGCCATGAACGGTTTTGAGCGCGAGCTGAACAACCGTATTCTGGCGGTTGTGCCGCACGGTGAGATAGAAGCGGTGAACCAGCCGTGGAATAACTGGCAGGAAGCGCTGGTCAACGTGCAGAAGGTACCGGGTATTGTCGCTGCAGCGCCGTATATCAATTTCACCGGGCTGGTGGAGAGTGGGGCGAACTTGCGTGCCGTACAGGTAAAAGGCGTGGATCCGAAGCAGGAGCAACGTTTAAGTGCGCTACCGTCATTTGTGCAAAACCATGCCTGGGATAATTTCAAAGCGGGTGAGCAGCAGGTCATTATTGGTAAGGGGATTGCTGACGCGCTGAAGGTGAAGCAGGGGGATTGGGTGTCGATTATGATCCCCAATGCCAGCGCCGATCACAAGCTACAGCAGCCTAAACGTGTGCGTTTGCACGTTACCGGTATTCTGCAACTGAGCGGTCAGCTCGATCACAGCTTCGCCATGATCCCAATGGAAGACGCGCAGCAGTATCTGGATATGGGCTCCAGCGTTTCCGGGATTGCCCTGAAGGTCAACGATGTCTTTAACGCCAATAAGTTGGTCAGAGACGCCGGTGAAGTGACCAACAACTATGTCTACATTAAGAGCTGGATCGGTACTTACGGCTATATGTATCGCGATATCCAGATGATTCGCGCCATTATGTATCTGGCCATGGTGTTGGTGATTGGCGTTGCCTGTTTCAATATCGTTTCAACGTTAGTGATGGCGGTAAAAGACAAGAGCGGTGATATTGCGGTATTAAGAACGCTGGGGGCGAAAGACGGGTTGATCCGCGCTATCTTCGTCTGGTATGGACTGCTGGCGGGTCTGTTCGGTAGTCTGATAGGTGTGGTTATTGGTGTTGTTGTTTCTCTGCAGCTCACACCGATCATCAATGGTATTGAGGCGCTTATCGGCCATCAGTTCCTTTCGGGCGATATTTATTTTATTGACTTCCTGCCATCTGAATTGCACTGGCTGGATGTGATTTACGTGTTGGTGACAGCATTGTTGCTGAGTCTTTTGGCAAGTTGGTATCCGGCGCGTCGCGCCAGCAATATTGACCCTGCGAGAGTACTTAGCGGCCAATAACAACAAGATATACACTAAGGCATTCATGCTGTCTCAAGGCGGCAAGCCCGAAAATCACCAGACGCATAAACAACGATGTGACGGGGTGTGAGGGTGCAGCCAACGCAGAGGCAGCCTGAAGGAAGACGTGTATCAAGGAGCGGTGATGTATTACGGGTTTGACATTGGCGGAACAAAAATTGCGTTAGGCGTCTTCGATAATCACCGTCGGTTGCAGTGGGAGAAACGTGTCCCTACGCCACGCGACAGCTATGACGCTTTCCTTGATGCGGTGTGCGCTCTGGTGACAGAGGCGGACCAGCGCTTTGGCGTTAAGGGGTCAGTAGGGATTGGTATTCCGGGCATGCCCGAGACCGAAGACGGCACGCTGTATGCGGCTAACGTTCCTGCCGCCAGTGGCAAACCGCTGCGGGCCGATCTCAGCGCACGACTGGATCGCGATGTGCGTCTGGATAATGATGCCAACTGTTTTGCACTCTCCGAAGCCTGGGACGATGAGTTCACCCAGTATCCGTTAGTCATGGGCTTAATCCTCGGCACTGGTGTCGGTGGTGGCCTGGTGCTTAACGGAAAGTCTATCACTGGACGTAGCTATATTACCGGCGAGTTCGGCCATATCCGTTTGCCTGTTGATGCGTTGACGTTGATGGGATTTGATTTCCCACTGCGTCGTTGCGGATGTGGTCAACTGGGGTGCATCGAAAGCTATCTTTCCGGTGGCGGATTTGCATGGTTGTACCAGCATTACTACCATCAACCTCTGGATGCCCGTGAAATTATCGCCCTCTGGGAGCAAGGCGATGAGCATGCGCGTGCGCATGTAGAGCGTTATCTGGATTTGCTGGCCGTTTGCCTGGGGAATATCCTGACTATCGTCGATCCAGATTTAGTGGTGATTGGCGGTGGCTTGTCGAACTTTACCGCTATTACGACGCAACTGGCGGATCGACTGCCACGTCATTTGCTGCCCGTTGCCCGTGTGCCGCGTATTGAGCAGGCACGACACGGTGATGCGGGTGGGATGCGCGGAGCCGCTTTCCTACATCTTACCGATTAATACAAAGAGGTTGTTATGCTGTCGCGTCGGGGTCATCGATTAAGCCGTTTTCGTAAAAATAAACGCCATTTGCGCGATCGCCTGCGTCAACGGATCTTTTTCAGAGACAGAGTGGTGCCTGAACTGGTGGAAAAACCAAGGGTGTTAGTCCTGACTGGTGCGGGGATTTCTGCTGAATCAGGGATTCGTACCTTCCGTGCTGCGGATGGTCTTTGGGAAGAACACCGGGTTGAGGATGTGGCAACGCCGGAAGGATTTAGCCGTAATCCTGGATTGGTTCAGTCATTTTATAACGCCCGTCGTCACCAGTTGCAGCAGCCCGAAATTCAGCCAAACGCGGCGCATATTGCGTTGGCAAAACTCGAAGCCGAGCTGGGTGATCGCTTTCTACTGGTAACGCAAAATATCGATAATCTGCACGAACGTGCGGGTAGCCAGAACGTTATCCATATGCACGGCGAGCTCCTTAAGGTTCGCTGTTCGCAAAGCGGGCAGATTTTAGACTGGACAGGGGACGTCACGCCGGAAGACAAATGCCATTGCTGCCAGTTCCCAGCGCCACTGCGACCGCACGTTGTCTGGTTTGGTGAAATGCCTCTGGGGATGGATGAAATTTATATGGCACTGGCGATGGCAGATGTTTTCATTGCCATTGGCACGTCAGGACATGTTTATCCGGCCGCGGGGTTTGTCCACGAAGCGCGTTTGCATGGGGCGCATACGGTGGAGTTAAATCTTGAGCCAAGCCAGGTGGGTAGCGAGTTTGAAGAGAAGTATTACGGCCCGGCAAGCCAGGTGGTGCCTGAGTTTGTTGAGAAGTTATTAAAAGGGCTGTGAGCACGGATGGCGTAGGCCCGATAAGCATCGCGCCATCGGGCAGTGATGATACGCCGGATGTGACGCTGGTGCGTCTTATCCGGCCTACGAGGAGGGCAATTAGCGTCCTGCTTTCAGCTTCTGATAATACTCTTCATAGATGGCGCTGGCGGAACCAACATCGTTCTGCCATTCTCCTTTGTTGATGGTCTCCGCATCCGGGTAGAGCGTTTTATCGTTCGCCACTTCCGGGCTTAACAGCTTACGTGCCGCCAGGTTTGGCGTTGGGTAACCAATGGTTTCCGCGACTTCTTTCGCAACATCCGGGCGCAGCAGGAAGTTAATTAGCTTCAGCGCACCTTCTTTGTTTTTGGCATTTGCTGGAATAGACAGACTATCCATCCAGAAAATACCCCCTTCTTTCGGCCAGACGACTTCCAGCGGTGTACCTGCCTGACGCGCCACGAATGCAGAACCGTTCCACACCATCCCCAGATTAACTTCGCCTTCCATATACGGATTAGCCGGGTTATCGGAGTTGAAGGCTGCAACGTTAGGCATTAGCTTCTTGAGCTCGTTATACGCGGCTTCAATCTCTTTCGGGTCGGTGGTATTCCCGGAGTATCCCAGCTTGCGCAGCGCCATCTGGAATACTTCGCGGGCATCATCCGTTAACAGCAGGCTGCCTTTGTATTCCGGTTTCCACAGGTCAGCCCAGCTGGTCACGGTTTTGGGATCAATGGCATCACTGTTAATACCAATGGCTGTCGCACCCCAGATATACGGGATTGAGTAGTCGTTGTTCGGGTCAAACGGCTTATTGAGCATTTCCGGATCGAGGTTGTGGAAGTTGGTTAACTTCGACTTATCGATCTTTTGGATCATGCCTTCCTTGCGCATTTTGTCGACGTAATAGGTGGAAGGCACCACCAGATCGTACGCACCGTCTTTGTAGGTTTTGAGCTTGGCGTACATGGTCTCATTCGACTCGTAGGTCGAATAGATGACCTTGATCCCGGTCTCTTTAGTGAACTGTTCCAGTAGCCCAGGCGGAACGTACTCGGTCCAGTTATAGAAATACAGCGTGTTGTTATCATCAGCGTGAGCGGCGCTCATGCCCAGTGCCAGAGCACCCGCCGCGAGCAGGTGGCGTGACCATTTTTTCATTTAACGTCCCCTGAATGAAGGGCCTCAACGGCCCTTGGTTTTATCACGTGCAATAAGCTGGCTGGCGATCACCATAACCAGCGACAGAACCAACAAAATGGTTGCCAGTGCGTTCACTTCTGGTGATACGCCGACTTTAACCATTGAGTAGATTTTTAATGGCAAAATTTCATAGCCGGGTCCGGTGACGAAGGACGAAACCACGACATCATCCATCGACAGCGTAAAGCTCAGCAACCAACCCGCAGCTACTGCAGGCATGGCCAGTGGCAGAATGATTTTGCGCAGAATAGTCACTTCGCTGGCACCCAGGTCTTTTGCTGCCTCAAGCATACGTACGTCGAAGCCTTTCAAACGTGAGTAGACTGTCACCACCACAAAAGGCAGGCAGAAGGTAATATGCGAAAACAGCAACGACCAGAAGCCCAACTGAATACCAATCAGCATGAACAGCACCAGCAGCGAAATCGCCATCACGATATCCGGCGACATCATCACCACAAACAACATGCCGCTGACAAATGGCTTGCCACGAAAACGGTAACGATACAGAGCGACCGCAGTCAGTGAACCGATCAGTGTGGCAAAGGTCGCGGAGAGCACGGCCATCGTCAGTGAGTGCTGTGCCGCCTGCAGCAAACTGTCGTTGTTCATCAGCAGGCCGTACCATTTGGTGGTAAAGCCTTGCCAGTTAATGCCAAAGCGCGAGCTGTTAAAGGAGTTCACAATCAAAATGATGATTGGAATGTACAGGTACGCGTAGATAGCGGTCATAAAACCGCCGCGAAGCAGTCGACCGATCATTCGAGTTCTACCTTCTTGTTCAGCAAGCGGGAAGCGCGCCAGTAGATCAGCAGCATCAGCCCCATGACGATGGTCAGGGTAATACTGGTGGCGGCCCCAAACGGCCAGTCGCGGATGTTCAGGAACTGCACTTTAATCACATTACCAATCAGCAGGTTTTTCGCGCCGCCCATCAGGTCGGATACGTAAAACAGGCCCATGGCTGGCAGCATAACCAGTAAACATCCGGCAATAATTCCCGGCATTGTCAGCGGGATAATAATGCGGGTGAAGGTCTGAAGTTTGCTGGCGCCCAGATCGCGCGCAGCTTCGAGTAACGGTTTATCCAGTTTCTCAATGCTGGAGTAGAGCGGCATCACCATAAATGGCAGCAGGATATACACCAGGCCAATAATGACCGCGCTGGGGGTAAACATAATGCGAATGGGCGTATCAATCACGCCGAGCCAGAGTAGAAACTCGTTGAGATAGCCTTTGGTACTGAGGAAAATTTTGAGTCCGTAGATGCGAATAAGCGAGTTGGTCCAGAACGGAACAATCAGGAGGAAGAGCAGCAGTGGACGCACTTTCTCCGGCAGCTTTACCAAAAACCAGGCAAACGGATAGCCGAGTACCAGGCAGGCGAGTGTGGCAATCAGCGCCATATTGAGGGAGTGAACCAGCACCTCAAAATAGAGCGGATCGAGCAGGCGAGCATAGTTTTCCAGCGTAAAGACCATTTTGACGAAATTAGCGTCGTCACGGGTCAAAAAGCTGGTGCCGATGATCATCAGGTTGGGCAGAAAGACAAACAACACAAGCCAACCGACAATGGTGACGATCACCACACTCTGGAATTTACTTGTGTTCTTCATCAGCCAGTACGACCTCCCAGCTTTCTACCCAGTTAATCGCCATTTTCTGGTCGAGCGAGTGGTCGAAGTCAGGATCGTCTTCGTTGAAGAATTCGCTGACCATTACCATCTTGCCATTTTCCAGTTCAACAACTGACTCCAGCGTCATGCCTTTATAGTTACGTTCACGCACGTAACCGATAAGTCCTTCAATATGATTATCGTCGTTGATCTCGTCAACACGCAGATCTTCCGGACGCAACAGTACGTGTAGCTTCTGTCCGGGGACTACCGCGAAGTTCACGTAAATATTACACTCGCGACCTTCAACGTTAGCACGGACACGCTGTTCGTCCAGACGTTCAATGACCGTCGCGTTAAACATATTGATTTCACCGATGAACCCGGCGACGAACAGATTCTTCGGTTCTTCGTAGATTTCTCGCGGTGTGCCATCCTGCTCAATTTTGCCATCACGCATGACCACAATACGGTCTGACATTGTCAGTGCTTCTTCCTGATCGTGGGTGACAAAAACAAAAGTGATACCGAGTTTACGCTGTAACGCTTTCAGTTCGTTCTGCATCTGCTTACGCAGTTTATAGTCCAGCGCAGAGAGAGATTCATCCAGCAGAAGCAAACGCGGTTTATTGACCACCGCACGGGCAATCGCCACGCGCTGCTGTTGGCCACCGGAGAGTTGATGCGGTTTTCGCTGAGCGAACTCTTCCAGTTGCACCATGCGCAGGGCTTCGGTGACGCGCGGAGGAATATCGGCTGCGGGGGTTTTTTGCATGCGTAAACCAAAGGCCACATTTTCAAACACGGTCATGTGGGGGAATAGGGCATAACTTTGGAATACGGTATTCACGTAGCGGTTTTCCGCAGGAACGTGAGTGATGTCCTGGTTGTCCAGCATAATATGACCGGAATCAACCGTTTCCAGACCGGCAATCAGGCGAAGAACGGTTGTTTTACCGCAGCCAGAGGGGCCAAGTAGCGTGAGAAATTCGCCATTATTGATGGTCAAATCCAGGTTGGAAATCACCTCTTTGCCATCGAAACTCTTGCGAATTCCCGCTAGTTGCACCAGTGGAGAAAGCGAACGCGGTTGTTTATTCAATTTTTTACTCTGTCCCATGTAAACGCAACGGATGGCTGACCGATGCGGGGTTTGTGGTTAACCACCTTGATGACTCTTAATGAGGGCCGTTATTCTACGGCAAAGCGTTGTAATCGCCAATCCTTGTTGCGAATTACTGACTTAGCTTTATATTCAGAAGGATGTCATGGCGAAATATTCTCACTTGCGGGGATAAAAGTGACCTGACGCAATATTTGTCTTTTGTTGCTTATTGATAATGTTGTCACAAAAAGTGAGGGTGACTGCATGGATAAACTACTTGAGCGTTTTTTACACTACGTGTCGCTGGACACCCAATCAAAATCGGGCGTGCGGCAGGTACCCAGCACTGAAGGACAGTGGAAGTTATTGCAGTTGCTTAAGCAGCAACTCGAAGAGATGGGGCTGGTCAATATTACCTTGAGCGACAAGGGGACGTTGATGGCAACGTTGCCCGCAAACGTTGCCGGTAATATTCCCGCTATCGGTTTTATTTCCCATGTGGATACCTCACCGGATTTCAGTGGCAAAAACGTCAATCCGCAAATCGTTGAAAATTACCGTGGCGGCGATATTGCGCTCGGTATTGGCGATGAGGTTCTGTCGCCGGTAATGTTCCCGGTGCTGCATCAACTTCTGGGTCAGACGTTGATCACCACAGACGGCAAAACGCTGCTGGGTGCGGATGATAAAGCCGGTATTGCGGAAATTATGACCGCACTGGCCGTGTTGATACAAAAAGATATTCCACACGGTGATATCCGCGTGGCCTTTACGCCAGATGAAGAGGTCGGTAAAGGCGCGAAACATTTCGACGTTGCAGCATTTGACGCGAAGTGGGCCTATACCGTCGACGGTGGCGGTGTGGGCGAACTGGAGTTTGAAAACTTCAACGCAGCGTCGGTCAATATCAAGATCGTCGGTAACAATGTGCATCCGGGTACGGCAAAAGGGGTGATGGTGAACGCACTGTCGCTGGCGGCTCGCATCCATGCCGAAGTTCCTGCCGATGAAAGCCCGGAAGCGACGGAAGGCTATGAAGGTTTTTACCATCTGGCAAGCATGAAAGGTACGGTTGATCGGGCTGATATGCACTACATTATCCGCGATTTTGACCGTAAGCAGTTTGAAGCGCGTAAACGCAAAATCATGGATATCGCCAAAAAGGTCGGTAAAGGGTTACATCCGGACTGCTATATCGAGCTGGTGATTGAAGACAGCTATTACAATATGCGCGAGAAAGTGATCGAGCATCCGCATGTGCTGGATATCGCCCAGCAGGCAATGCGTGATTGTGACATCGAGCCGGATCTTAAACCCATTCGTGGTGGCACCGACGGCGCGCAACTGTCGTTCATGGGATTACCTTGCCCGAATCTGTTCACCGGTGGCTATAACTATCATGGTAAGCATGAGTTTGTGACACTGGAAGGCATGGAAAAAGCCGTACAGGTGATTGTGCGTATTGCGGAATTGACGGCGAAACAGTAGCCGCTTTTGTCGGTGGATGCCGGATGGCGCTTCGCTTATCCGGCCTACGGGATACGATATTTGTAGGCCGGATAAGCGAAGCGCCATCCGGCGCACTCTCAATAGTTTATCCTTCGAAGAACCAGTATCCGCTATTCACCAGTGCGGCAAGCATTGCGAGGAAAGACGGATCTTCCAGCGCATCCTCAAAGTTTTCCGCTGTCAGCGCAATATGGCTGGCGAGTGCGTCCAACGCCGGACGGTGCGGTGAGTCAATTTTCTCACCATTTACATAAACGTCATCGCCAATGCGCAGTACGCGCAACCCACCCAGACGGACCAGGACATCGCCTTGTTTCAGGGCATCATAGATTTCATCAGGCTGATAAGGCGGCTCAGGCGGAGCAACGTCCAGTTCATGACGCGACTGAGAGATAAACTCGCCAAACCACTGTTTAAAATGCTCCGGCTGGTTAATGAGCCCCAGCATCATTTCGCGCAGCTTGTCCATTTCCTGTGGCAGCACGTCTGCCGGATGGTCGCGCGGTGGCAGATCGGGATCGCTGTAGTACGTGCTACCCAGTTCGCGTTGCAGAACGTAATCAGCAAATCCGCTGATCAGCTCCCGGGTATTCGGTGCGCGGAAACCGACCGAGTAGTTCATCGCGTTTTCCAATGCGTAGCCTTCGTGCGGGAATCCAGGTGGAATATACAGAATATCGCCCGGCTCCAGTTCTTCATCAATGATGGCTTCAAACGGATCGACCTGGAGCAGGTCTGGGTGCGGACAATGCTGCTTCAACTGCAGTTTTTCACCCACACGCCAGCGACGGCGACCGGTTCCCTGGATGATGAACACATCATATTGATCCAGATGCGGGCCAACGCCGCCGCCGGGTACAGAAAATGAGATCATCAAATCGTCAATGCGCCAGTCCGGCAATTCACGGAATGGACGCATCAGCGCTGCGGTAGGTTCGTGCCAGTGGTTTACGGCCTGGACCAGCAGTGACCAGTTGTTTTCACCAAGATGGTCATAGCTCTCGAAAGGACCGTGGCTAACCTGCCATTTGCCATCCTGGTGGCTGACCAACCGGCTGTCGACTTCGCTTTCCATTGCCAGCCCAGCCAGTTCGTCAGGGGAGAGTGGATCAATAAAGTTATTAAAGCCGCGTTTTAAGACCACCGGGCGTTTTTGCCAGTGACGTTCAAGAAAATCGGGCCAGTTAAGAGTGAGTTGGTATTCCATAATGAGCATCCCGCAGGCTGGTATCTGCAACCGATTATAACGGATACTTAACCGCAAGCGTGAAGTCAGTACATATTTATTACATGTAAAGATTACTCGTCTTTTTGTCCAGGATGTTGGCGGCCGAAAATAACTTCCATGCGCGCTCCGCCCAGCAGACTGTCGCCAGCGATAATCTGCCCGTCATATTGCTCGGTGATCTCACGTGCGACGGCCAGGCCCACACCTTGCCCGGGGCGTAAGGTATCCACGCGCTGACCACGGTCGAACACCACTTCACGTTTACTGCGTGGAATACCGGGACCGTCATCCTCTACCACAATGTGCAGATGATCTTCCGTTAATTGCGCTGAGATCTCGACAAACTCCAGACAATATTTACAGGCGTTATCCAGGACGTTGCCCAGTACTTCGACGAAATCGTTCTGTTCGCCCACAAAGCTTGTCTCAGGCGAAATATCGAGATTAATGTTAACCCCTTTACGCTGGTACACCTTGTTTAATGCAGAGGTCAGTTTATCCAGCAACGGTGCAACCGGATGCAATTCCCGGCTGAGAAGGGCGCTACTACCGCGCATGCTGGCACGATGCAGATAATAGCCAATTTGCTGAGAAATACGGCTGATTTGCTCCAGCATGACGGGTTCAGCATCGCTCACGCTCATTTTCTCATTACGCATCGAACGTAGTGTGCTTTGCAACACGGCCAACGGTGTTTTCAGGCTGTGGGTGAGATCCGTTAACGTGGTGCGGTATTTATCGTAGCGCTCACGTTCGCTCTTTAATAAGCGGTTGAGGTTGCGCACCAGACTAGTGAGTTCACGCGTGGTGGCAGGATTAAGCATCTCGCGATGATGCTCTTCAAGCTCACGGACTTCGCGCGCCAGTGATTCGATTGGTCTCAGACTCCACCAGGCTGCGACCCACAGCAGCGGGATAACCAACAGCAAATTGGCAACCAGCACATAAATAAACCAGCTCCAGACCATATATGAGCGTTTGAGCTCAATAGGAATGGTATCAACAACCACAATGGTCAGTTGTGGCATTCTGGCGGTGGCAGGGTAGATGTTCACTGCCACGGAGTGGGTCATTTCTGCGTTATCGTCATCTTCTCTGACTTCTCTTAGCTTCTGTTGCGCCGAATGATCTTCGCGTAGCAATGTGCTGGTGGCGTCGACATTGGCTTCAATCTCATGAAAACCATTTGTCTTTAGCCAGTCTGGTTGAATACGTTGTACCAGCCAGGGAACGTCGCGTTGGGCCCAGAGCAGTTTGCCGTTTTCATTATAAATCAGCGACATTGTGGGGCTTTGCATATCGAGATTTTCAGGTAGCTCGACATTGATTTTGCCGTTTTCCCATTTGGCCAGTGTATAGAACAGATTACTTTCGCCACGCAGCAGACGAAATGTTGTTTTATCAAAGCTGACGCTGTAGCCAACCAAAGCCACCATGCCGTAAGCCAGCGAGAGGACCAGTACAACGCCTGCGGTTGCCAGCAAAAAGCGCACCCGCAGTGATAACGGGAAAAAATGACGCAGTAATTTATTCATCAGCGCAGTTCAAAAAGATAACCCTGTCCACGTACCGTGGTGATCACATCGTCCGGATACTGCGCCTGAATTTTTTTGCGCAGACGTCCCATTAAGACATCAATGGTGTGACTTTCTCGCAGTTCAGCATCCGGGTAGAGTTGTAACATAAGCGAATCTTTACTAACGACTTTGCCGCTATTACGGATCAGCGTTTCCATAATGGTGTATTCGAACGCCGTGAGTTTGATCACCTCATCGTTCACGGACAGTTCGCGACGAGAAAGATCCACCTGAAATGGCGGCAGCGAGATAATCTGCGAGGCCAGACCACTATTGCGACGCATCAGTGCCTGCATTCTTGCAGCCACTTCTTCAATGTGAAACGGTTTTGTGACGTAATCGTCTGCACCGGCGCTGAGCACTTCCACTTTGTCCTGCCAGCCTTCACGGGCGGTTAATACCAGAATGGGCAATGAAACATCATTGCTGCGCCAGCGGCGGATCAGCGACAGTCCGTCTTCATCGGGGAGCCCTAAATCGACGATCGCAATATCCGGCAGGTGTTCATTAAGAAAATAGTCTGCTTCCTTTGCATCTTCTGCATCATCCACCTGATGGCCTAAGTCCTGTAGCTGAACCTTAAGGTGGTGGCGTAATAATGCATTATCCTCAACAACCAGCACGCGCATCATTGTTTCTCCCTAAATTCATGGTACGAATAGTTTAACGCTGATTATGTATATTGTAAGCAGCGCTATGAAATTAAATAACTTTTTTCATGCTCCCTCGCCCGTGGGGGCGTCCTGGGGGCAGTGCTGTTGGCATCTGATTGTTCAGCATGTTGACCTGATCCTGGTTCATGTCGCCAATCCACTTGGAGTAAACCTCGTACACCATTCGCGCATCTTCATGTCCCATCTGACTCGCTATGAATGACGGGTTCGCTCCGGCCATCAACGTCCAGCAGGCATAGGTATGCCGTGACTGATAAGGATTCCTTTCGCGGATATTGGCAAGTTTAGTACCTCGCTTCCAGCCATAGGCAATCGAGTTCTTGGAGAAGTAACTGCCTTTTTTTGACGAATATGCTGTCGGTGAAAAAACGAAGCGAAGAGATTGCTGCTCAGTTTTTCCGATCTCCCGATGGTGAAATCGAATTTCTTGCTTCGGATTAGCGCCGGTGACTTCGTTTTGTTCCTTCAGTGCATCCAGAGCAGGTTTTAGCAACGTTATCGTCCTTATTCCGGCATCTGTCTTAGGGGGTACAAATACTCGCTTATTCGTCAAACTTCTGGATACGTGGATTTCACCTTTTACCAAATCAATGTCTTCCCATGCCAGGGCGCATATCTCGCCCGGCCTCATCCCCGTATGTACGGCAACAATGATGATTAATGCCTGGCTACGGGGAAGGGCGGCTATCAGTGCATGGTACTCATGAAGTAAAAGTGGGTCGGGATCATTTTTAGATAACTTGAGTCGCGACACTCCTTCATAAGGAGCATGCAATATAAACTGGCTTCGGTTTGCGAGCTTAAGCATTTCTGATAAAACTGCCATCTGTTTATTGACTGTTGAGGGCGCGCGGCCCTGCCTGGCCAGATTCGGCATTGCCGGGTTAATAATTGTCCCGGTCAATAACTCCTTTCGGTAATGCAAAATATCGGCATGCTCAATATCTACCAGACGGGTATTTTCTCCGATTACACGCAGTAACGTATTTACGACCGAAGTAAGCGATAGCAGGGTTGCACCAGATACCTCTAACGCTTTGGTGTCTGTAAAAAAATCACTCAGTTCTTTAAACGTGGTGATTTTTTTTGTTGTGATGAACTTCTTAAGCGCTTTGGATTCCGGGAAACGTTCCGCATAGTCGAACTTACCGAGCTGTATTTCACTTGTTATGAGCGCACGAAGATTTCCAGCTTTTTTGATGTTGCTGCTGTTCACCGTCCAGCCCCGAAGGACTTCGCGGCAACGTTTGCCGCGATAGGTAAATGTGATCCGTATTTTTCCATTATGCAGCTCGACGCCGGTTGGAAAGTCCATCATGCTTCCTGTACTAATTGGTTAATCTTTGGATAGTTGTACCAAAGCAGACCTTTAGAATTGTCAGTTTCCCCGAGAGCTGTCAGATGTTTGAAATGCACGCCTTCGATCCACAAATTCAACCGATAACTTTTAATTTGTCTCTCGGTTAGCCCCGTTCTTTCACTAAGACGAGTTTCAACTATCCACTCTTCATTAAAAATTAGCTGCGCCATGCTTACCTCACAGGCAGCAAGCCGAGTATAAACAGGCCTGCCGCCTTACACTGATAATTCAATATCAACTCACCTGTCCAGGCAGCGCGCGCAACCGGCGCATACCTGTCATTGCTGTGGCCACGTAGCTCGCCTTACGGTTCACCACTTCCACCCAGACCTTCACACCTTCAACTCTCACCGTGTACGTTTCCTTCATCTTGCTGCGCCCGTAGTCACCGTAACGTTCGTGATGAGTGGCCAGCGCGATATCGCATGCCTGACGTGCTAACGGGGATTGCTGATTGCCTCGGTTAATCAGTCGCATGGTCGTCTCCTTCGATACGCTCAAACTCAATAACCCAGACCCATGGGTTAGCTTTCCAGGACTCTTCGCCATAGATTGAGTCCCACAGCTCACGGAATGCTAAACCGGCCTCCATTGGGCCAGATGCTGCAATAACGCCTTCGGCCCGGGCATCGTCCTGGCTCATGCTCCGTATACGCTCCACTCGAACGCTGGTAATCTCCAGAAGAAGGCGGGATGCCCAGCGTGGCATGTGGATTGATGGCCGCCAGCAGCAATGCAGATTATCGTCAGCATCGAAAAACTCTGGTGCAGGCTTGCCATCAGCCTTGTAAACGCAGAACCGTGCCTTCTCAAATGGTGCAGAGTCTTTGCAATAGGCATCCATCTGATCGAAGTCGAATAACGGGCCCTGAAAAGTCTCGCGTACCCAGATGCGATCACCCGGTTTACCAAACGGACTGTTCAAATAGTTCCCAGAAGACAGCTCCCCGGCGAGTTCGTTGCCGGATAATTCACAGCCAAGATTACGATCCTTGAATGGGAACTTAACCGGGCGGCGCGTTTGCGTCTTCCTGCTGTCGAGAATGGCGCGAACCATTTCACTGTTAAAAATCATTCCGCGTTCAGTCATTCCAGGCCTCCAGTTCGTTCAGAATTTCCTCGTCGATTTCCTCATTGGTGGCATCTTCGTTCAGGTAATCCAACGCCTCTTTGAGATACTTTTCAGAACGACCTCTATACCAGGCTGCAAAGTCTGGAGACCAACCACTGTCATCACCAACTTCAGTAAAGTAATCAAGCATCGCATTGTTGTAAGCCAGACTGTCCACCATGCTATCAGCGGTAGTCAGGGCACATTCCCGGATGTAACTGCGAAGGTGATACTTGCGCCAGTACGGGCTATCTTTCGAGTCGCAACGACCTTTAAATTCGACGGTCCAGCGACGGATGCAACGTGCATTTAATGATTTGCTCATCTCGTTACCGGGAGGGCGAACCCTCCCGCCTCCCTTAGCCCACGTATTCCGGTTTCATATCCGCCAGGGTGATGCTGAACTGATCGTGCAGTTCGTCGCCCATGTGACGCTTATTGGCTACCAGCACTCGCTCAACTTCGGCGAATCGTTCAGCTGCATCCGGTTCGTCCGGAGACGGCAGGGAGTTGATCGCGGCCTCAACCTTGTTACGTGAATCAACCAGGTAATAGCGTTTCACTGCCTTATTCTTCAGCTCGGTGAACAGGGCAGATCCGAGTGTGGCCTTCGCGCTTTCGATATCAGCGCGCAGTGCTTTTGCACTATCAACATCCTGTGCAGCATCGATGCGTTCGCGGAAATCATCAGCCAGTGAATCGATATTTACCGATGATTCCTGTGCGCTCTGAGTGGTTGTG